>NZ_JADBQK010000019.1:0-174021 GCF_014895885.1 Enterobacter cloacae complex sp. P17RS | reverse complement strand
AGAGTAGGGAACTGCCAGGCTTCAATTAAGAAGAACCCCGTACCGTAAGGTGCGGGGTTTTTTGCTTTGTGCGCCGGAAATACCGGGTGGCGGCACCGCCTGACCGTGCCTACAATTGTTAAAACGATTTTAACAATGGTGCCGCTTTGACACGTCCCTTTGATTACCAACAAGATTTTGCCAACATTAATTTCCGTGAACATGCAGAGCTGTATCAGGTGGGGCGGGGAGAGCAGGGTGTGCTCATGGTGGAACCTTACAAAAGCGAGATCCTTCCGCACTGGCGATACAAAGATGCTGAAGTTGCAGCGCGATCGGCAAAAGAAATTTACGCCCTGTTTGAAGAATATCGTCAGCAAAACGACTTTGTGGGTATGGATATGGCGCGAAAATTCATTCAGATGGGCTATACGCGCGCCAGGCGATATGCCAATCATAAAGGCGGTAAAAAGTACGATGAGAAGCGCCAGGTCAAACCGCTGGATTGCGATCCCGTAAAAGCCGAAGCCGCCGCGGTCTTCAAAAAGTGGTGGGATAAAATTCGTGCAGATGAAGATTATTTGCAGCGAAAAAAGGCGCATCAGCAGAAGTGGGGATAATTACTACGTCCGCTAATAATTCGATACCTGATCGAGTTCACAAAACGTAATGAAACATATTAGAAACATTTTATTTACCTAACGATTCGTTTTAAATCCGGTTTTACTGTTTGTGGGCAATGGCCCGCAATGTGAGACAGGGGATTTTAAAATGACAGAAACCGTAGCCAGTGCAGATACGGATAACACCAATTTAGCAGGTAAGGATACCCGTCGTCGGGTTTGGGCAATCGTTGGGGCCTCCTCGGGGAACCTCGTAGAGTGGTTTGACTTTTACGTCTATTCATTCTGTTCACTCTACTTTGCGCATATCTTTTTCCCGTCCGGGAATACCACCACTCAGCTTCTGCAAACCGCAGGCGTTTTTGCCGCCGGGTTCCTGATGCGCCCTATCGGTGGATGGCTGTTCGGCAGGATCGCAGACAGAAAAGGGCGCAAGACCTCCATGCTCATCTCCGTATGCATGATGTGCGTCGGCTCGCTGGTGATTGCCTGCCTGCCCGGATATGACACTATCGGAACATGGGCACCCGCGTTGCTGCTGCTGGCACGTCTGTTCCAGGGGCTGTCGGTCGGTGGGGAATACGGCACCAGTGCGACATACATGAGCGAAGTGGCGGTTGAAGGCCGAAAAGGTTTCTATGCATCATTCCAGTATGTGACCCTCATTGGCGGACAGCTGCTGGCGTTACTGGTTGTGGTGATCCTGCAACAAATCCTTAGCGATGAAGATTTGCACGCCTGGGGCTGGCGCATCCCGTTTGCTATGGGCGCTGCCCTGGCGGTTGTCGCCCTGTGGCTACGCCGTCAGCTTGATGAAACCTCTCAACAGGAGGTCAGGGCGCTGAAAGAGGCGGGCTCGATGAAGGGGCTCTGGCGAAACCGCAAAGCATTTTTGATGGTGTTAGGTTTTACCGCCGCGGGCTCGCTAAGTTTCTATACCTTTACCACCTACATGCAAAAATATCTGGTTAACACTACGGGCATGCATGCAAACGTTGCGAGCGTCGTCATGACGGTGGCGTTACTCGTCTTTATGCTTATCCAGCCGATTGTCGGCGCGCTGTCGGACAAAATAGGTCGCCGCACCTCCATGCTGATCTTTGGCGGCATGCTCACCCTGGGTACCGTTCCGCTTTTGACTGCGCTACAGCAGACAACGTCGCCGTATGCCGCTTTCGCGCTGATCATGGTGGCACTCATTATTATCAGTTTTTACACGGCAATCAGCGGCATTTTGAAAGCGGAAATGTTTCCCGCACAGGTGAGGGCGCTGGGTGTTGGCCTCTCTTATGCGGTAGCGAATGCCCTGTTTGGCGGTTCGGCAGAGTATGTCGCGCTATCGCTTAAGTCGTGGGGCAGTGAAACGACCTTCTTCTGGTATGTCACCGTAATGGGAGCGCTGGCGTTTATTGTCTCGCTGATGCTGCATCGCAAAGGAAAAGGTATCCGCCTTTAATAATGTGCCATCTGCCAGACGGCGTAGCCGGTTGTTGCGCCGGCTACGTCCCAGGCGAAATCTTTCCAGCTCCAGCCGCTCCCTGAGGGGCGGCTATCCCATAGTTCTTTTGATGCCCCAAGGCCCACTGAGAACATCAACCCTATCGCCGCGCTACGGTCCCGGCTGTATCCCTGATGCTGCGCGTACTCATTACCGGCTGCAGACAGCATAGCGGAAGCGAGGAAGTGTTGTGCTTTGTCCTGACCGGACCAGCTATCATTGGCCATATGACTGCAGCCAGTCAGAAAGAAAGCGCTCAGTAACAGAGGAATACGCATCAACGGGCTCCATAAAAAAGCCCTGCGGGTAACAGGGCCTGGACATTACAGAATTCGGCTGATAAGTCGGTCAATACGGATACGACGCAAGCGGCGAATCAGCTTGCGAACTTTCACAGGATAATCGGCAATGCTCTGCAGCTCGCGGTAATGATTAACCACCGTGGTGTGCGTGCGAATCAACTCCAGTTCACGCTCACGCTGCGCGGCTAACTCATGCTGCGGGTCATGGATCAGGATCGCGTTTTCCAGATCCAGTCTCCACGCGCGCGGGTTCAGGTTGTTACCGGTCAGCAGCATCCACTCATCGTCGACCCACATACCTTTCAGATGGTAACTATTGTCTTCATCTTTCCACAGACGCACAACCAGCTGGTCAGTATTTACGTAATACTGTAAACGGCTCAGGAAGCGGCGCAGGTTAATTTCATAAAGATAAGGCAGCGCACCGATGATTTTGAACGGCTGATCTTCAGGTATGAAGAAGTCGTTCGCCGTTTTATCCCCGACGATAATTTCCACTTTTTTACCATCGCGCAGCAGCTGAATGATATTACGCACCAGTACGGCAGGAAGGTTAAAGTACGGCGTGCAGATGGTGAGCTTTTGCTCCGCGCACGGCATCAGATGGAAGATCGTTTTATTCAGCAGGCTTGATTTGCCAAGCCCAACCAGCGGGGTAACGGATAACTCTTCGTTGTTAGCGTCGCCCTGAAAATGGTAAACAGCATCGCGCAGCTCCTGGCGGAAGGCGCGAACATCGTTTTTGATTTCCGGGCTCTTAGGGCGCTCGGGATCGTCAAGGCGATTAACGCCACGGCCATGTACCAGGTTTTTATCAACCCAGTTAAACATGATATCGGCCATCTGAGGATTACGGATCAGATGGTAGCGGTCATAGCGATATTTATCGAGCTGATGAAGATAGACATCATTGAGGCTTGCGCCGCTGTAAAGCACGCTGTCATCGATGATGAACCCTTTAAAATGAAGGACACCGAGCGCTTCTCGGGTATTCACCGGGACGCCATAAACAGGTACATCGACGCCAGGATTTTCCTGTGCCGTGCGGCAATACCAGTCTGCATTGGTGTTTGAAGCAGCCGCGCCAATACGGCCACGCTGGGCACGATGCCAGTCAACCAGCACGCGAACATCCAGTTCCGGACGCAGACGCTTGGCTTCATAGAGCGCGTTCAGGATCGCGCGCCCGCCTTCATCTTGTTCAAGATACAGGGCCACAATGCAAATGCGTCGCGTGGCACTGGCAATCTTTTCCAGAAGCGTCTCCCGAAAATGAGCGGGAGCGTAAAAGAACTCTACATCATCAACTGACTGAGAAATCTTCGGTAGTTGAGCAAGGTGTTGTTGATGTTTATTACGCTTAAATTTTGACAACATCACAGTGCGTTTCTTCTCTGTTCATTGAAGGGTTGTCTGTACCATGCAAACAACATAAGCGGACAATGATACCACCAGTCCCGTCCAAAGTGGGTAACATTTCCAGTAGCTTACTCGGGTTTGTCTGCCGGTGTCAGGCCGAGGGATAAGGCGACAATACCTTCGTCCAGCTGAATATCAACCTCAAATCCGAGTTTTCGCGCCAGGGTCACCATACCGCGATTGTTCGGCATAGTAATGCCATTCAGGCGTAACAATCCGTGATCTCGCGTATAACTGATGAGTTTTTCCAGCAGTCGTCTGCCCAGACCCAGGCCTTTAAGATCGGAGCGCACCAGCACAGCAAATTCCGCGTCAATGTTATCCGGATCGGAAATTGCGCGCGTCACGCCGAGGATCTCATCGCCCCGATCGGAACGTCGAACGGCGACAAACGCCATCTCTCGATCGTAGTCGATCTGGGTCATATTGGCTAAATCATCGTGGGTAAATTCGTTGATTTCGCTAAAGTAGCGATAATAGAGATCTTCTTTCGTAACCTGAGAAATAAAGGCACGCAGCTGCGGTTCATCTTCCGGCAGAATAGGGCGGAACAGGGCGCGTTCCCCATTCTTCATCTCGACCCACTCCTCCAGCTGCAGAGGATACGGACGGATCGCCAGGCGGCTCTCTCTGTCCCCTTCAAATGGCGCGATATCCAGCGTTACGTCCAGCGCCGTAAATTCAGTGCCGGAGGCGAGCAGCGGATGGATATCCAACCGCTGGATCTCCGCACAATCTACGACCAGGTTAGACACCTGCACCAGGAACTGACTTAACCCGGCAATATCGAGCGGACGCAGGGCGCTGCGGCCCCGGATCTTTTTGCTTTTAATCGCCTGAATGATCAGATAGCGCGCCAGATTCATGTTCAGCGGCGGTAGCGCCACCGCGGCCTGTTCCTCTGGACGCCACTCAACGCCGCCTTCCCCCAACATAATGAGCGGGCCGAAGACAGGATCGTGTTCAACCACCACCCGCAGTTCCTGGGCGCCCGCGCGGTGAGCCATGCTTTGCACCAGCAGTCCGTGGATCCGAGCCTGCGGCCAGGCCATTTTGACGCGATCGAAAATGGCATCGGCTGCCTGCTGCACCTCCGTTGCCGTACGCAGGTACAACATGACTCCCTGAACGTCAGACTTATGCGGGATATCGGGGGAACGAAGCTTAAGGGCGACCGGGTAGCCAATCTGTTCGGCTATATGTACGGCCTCAGCGCTGTCGCTGGCGATCCAGGTTGGCAGAGTTTGCATCCCGTAGCTGCCCAGTATGGGCTGCACTTCATGCGTATCAAGCGAGGTCGCGCCTTCTTCAATGGCCTGCTGTAACAGCCGATGAACGTCGACGGTGTTCGCCGTCAGGTTTCCGGGCAAAGCCGGTGTCTCACGCAGCTGTTTCTGGTTGCGGCGATATTCCACCATATGCATAAATGCCGTGATGGTGCCTTCCGGCGTGCGGTAGGTTGGCAGGCCGGCTTCACTGAACAAGCGTCGCGCCTCCTGAGAGGAAAACTCACCGCACCAGTTGGTCAGCAGGGTGACATATTTGCCGCGCGGATGATTTCGTACCGCCTCAATCAGCGCCCGCGCGCTTTCACTGCCCGGCGCGGCCGCGCTGGGGGAGTGGATAATCATCAGCGCATCGAAATCCTGGCTGTCCAGCAAAATGGAGATTGCTCTGATATAGCGATCGCTGCTGGCATCATCGCGCAAATCAAGCGGATTGCCAGGCGTCACGCTTGCCGGAAGCGCCTCTCTGAGGCGTTGCAGCGTCTCTTCACCCAGCGTGGCCAGCTTGCCGTTACGCAGCCAAAGCTCATCCAGCGCCAGCGCGGCAGGGGCCGCGCCATTGCTGACAATCATTAACTTCTCGCCGCGCAGCGGACGCATGTGGCTCAACGTCTCAACGGCGGAAAAAAGCTCGTGTGTATCCTGCACCCGCAGCAACCCCGCGCGCTGAATGGCAGCATCCCAGGCCGGATCCATACCGGAATGAGACTGCAGCAGACGCTGCGCCGCAGGGCTGCGACCGCTTTTGATAACGAGGATCGGTTTATTGCGCGATGCGCTACGCGAAGCGGAAACAAAACGACGGGCGTCGCTCAGGTGCTCAAGATAAAGGAGGATTGCGCTGGTTTTGCTGTCTCGCGCCAGGAAATCCAGCAGTTCGTCAACGTCAATATCCAGGCTGTCGCCCAGAGCAATGAAGTAGGAGAATCCCATTTCACGCTGCTGCGCCCAGTCAAGGATAGTGTTTGAGACCGCAGCCGACTGCGAGATAAACGCCAGCTTGCCTTTACGGATCGGCACCGGGGAGAAGCTGGCGTTCAGCCCCTGCCAGGGCGCGAGCAGACCCAGGCTGTTCGGCCCGAGAATGCGCATCTGATAGCGGCTGGCGCAGGCCAGCAGTTCGGGCTGCTGTTCAGGCGGAGACGAGAGAATAATGCAGGTTTTACACCCTTTCTTGCCGAGTGACTCCAGCAGTTCCGGATTGCGTTTGGCGTTTGTACACAGAACGGCGAGATCCGGTACGAAAGGCAGGCTCTCCACGTCCGGCCAGGCAAGTACGCCCTGAACGGCCTTATAAGACGGCGTGACGGGCATAACGGGACCGTTAAATCCTCCGGCTAGCAGGTTGCGCATCATCAGATAGCCTGCACGATCCGGTTTCATTGATGCGCCGATGACGGCAATGGATTTAGGACGGAGTAGCGCTTCTAACCCTCTCTGGCTCATGCAGGCCTCCTGTGAATGCAAGCGACCTGATGATTTTAAACGCTTTCTGTCTCCGTTGCTGTGATGCTGCCCTTATGAACGGTTTTTCCCGCCAGATAGCGCTCCCGGAAGCATGAGAAATGGTTGCCCAGGGCACCAGCTGCAGCGGTATCTCCTGCTAAATCCAGTAGCGCAATGGCTACTTCGGCAGTGCAGTATTGCCCGTCAGCATGCGCTTCGCGCAGGCGGTAGGCCGAGACGCGGGAAAGATCGACAGAAATAACCGGCAGAGCGTCGAGGTAAGGGCTTTTGCGAAACATTTTCCGCGCTTCGGTCCAGGTACCGTCCAGCATAATAAACAGCGGTGGTTTGCCTGATGGCGGCGCGGTAAGGACCTGACGCTGTTCTCCCGCATAAGATGCCGGGAAAACCACCATCGGCTGGTAGTCCGGGCTTGCCACCAGGTCGAGCAGAGCCTGAGGTGGCTCAGTGCGCGACCACTGAAACGCGGCGGTATCCGGCAGAATATCGGCAATAAGACGCCCCGTATTACTGGGCTTCATCGGCTCGGTATCGAACATGACCAGACAAAAGCGGCTCTCCGCAGTACTTGGGGCCAGCGTCTCGCACAGACACACCTTCAGCGGCAGCAGGCAGCGCTGACAGCGACGTATGCGATTGCCACGAGCAAGAAAGGGGCGAGTCGCGCGCGCAAGGCGTTCGGCGCGTAATTTAAGGACAGCGTTATCAGTCATGGGCGAAATGGAGGAAAAACCCTATTTTCGCAGAGGCGGGAACGGGGCACAAGGTGTGCCCCGGGAATGTTACAGCGATTCGTTTAACCAGCTATCAAAAGGTGCTTTTGGAACCGCACCGTTGAGCATATCGATCACTTCACCATTTTTGAAAATCATGATGGTCGGGATACTGCGAATACGAAAACGTGCGCTTAACTCGCGTTCGGCCTCGGTATTAACCTTAACGAACCGCATTTTTCCGCTGCGCTCTTCGGCCACATCTTCGAAGATTGGCGCGAAGCTGCGGCACGGACCGCACCATGGCGCCCAGAAATCGACCACCACCGGGAGATCGTCCTTGAGGAGTTTGTCCAGCGTAGCACCCGTCGCGTTAATGACATCGCCATCAAACAATTCATGGCCACAACGTCCGCATTTCGCACCGTCATCCATCCGATCGTCCGGAATGCGGTTTAAAGCCTGACAGTTGGCACATACGGTATTCATAACTAACCTCTGATAGAGCCGTGGGACAGCGGCAGAACGCCGATAATGTTTCTGATATGTTACATATTATCAGTGAGCCTGTATGAAACGACAATGCGTTTTATTCAATGGGAACAATAGTCACAGGCTTTTGTACGAAATTATGGCTATGCGCTGGCACATCGGGTAATCTGCGCGCTTCGCGCAGCGCTGGTGGAGAAAAGCATGAACGACGAAATGAAAAACAAAAGCGGCAAGGTCAAAGTGATGTATGTCCGCAGTGATGATGACTCTGATAAACGCACCCAAAATCCGCGTACCGGAAAAGGTGGCGGGCGTCCAGCGTCCTCTCGTGCAGACGGTGGCCGTCGCCCCGCCCGCGATGACAGAAATAACCGCGGTGATGACCGCAAACGTGATGACCGCAAGCGTGACGATCGGAAGCGTGACGATCGCAAGCGCGATGACCGTCCGCGTGATGACTTCTCACGTGATAACGCCTCTCCGTGGCGCACCGTTTCTCGCGCCCCTGGCGATGAGACGCCGGAAAAAGCCGATCACGGCGGTATCAGCGGTAAAAGCTTTATCGACCCGGAAGTGCTGCGTCGTCAGCGCGCGGAAGAGACCCGTGTATATGGCGAGAACGCCTGCCAGGCGCTGTTCCAGAGCCGTCCTGAGTGTATCGTCCGCGCCTGGTTTATCCAGAGCGTGACCCCGCGCTTCAAAGAAGCGCTGCGCTGGATGGCGGCGAACCGCAAAGCCTACCACGTGGTTGATGATGCTGAACTGACAAAAGCGTCCGGTACCGAGCACCACGGCGGCGTCTGCTTCCTGATTAAAAAACGTAACGGCACGACAGTTCAGCAGTGGGTCAGCCAGGCGGATGCCGATGACTGCGTGCTGGCGCTGGAAGACGTGGGTAACCCGCACAACCTGGGCGCAATGATGCGCAGCTGCGCGCATTTCGGCGTGAAGGGCGTGCTGCTGCAGGATGCCGCGCTGCTGGAATCCGGCGCCGCGATCCGTACTGCGGAAGGCGGAGCCGAGCACGTACAGCCGATCACCGGCGACAGCGTTCTGGATGCCCTCGAGCAGTTCCGTAAAGCGGGCTATTCCATCGTGACCACATCCAGCCATGCCGGTACGCCGCTGTTTAAAGCGACGCTGCCGCGCAAGATGGTGCTGGTGTTGGGTCAGGAACGCGATGGTCTGTCTGATGCGGCGCTCTCCAGTTCGGATCTGAGCGTCTCCATCGACGGGACGGGCAATGTGGAAAGTCTGAACGTATCCGTTGCGACCGGCGTGCTGCTGGCCGAGTGGTGGCGTCAGAATAAGGCATAAGCCTCTTATGTGCCGGGCCTGACCCGGCACATTCAAACCCTACTCGCTCTCTGCCGGTAACACAGGCATCCAGTCAATTGGCGTTTCGCCACGTTTTTCCAGCCATTCATTTGCCAGAACAAAATGATTACTGCCAAAGAAACCGCGATGGGCAGAAAGCGGTGACGGGTGCGGTGCCTTCAACACGTGATGACGCTGACGATCGATAATTGCCCCTTTCTTCTGCGCGTGAGAACCCCAGAGTAAAAACACGACCCCTTCACGATGCTCGTTGATAAGGCTGATAACTTTATCGGTAAAGGTTTCCCACCCAAGGCTGGCGTGCGAGTGCGCCTGGCCCGCCCGTACGGTGAGCACCGTGTTCAATAACAGCACGCCCTGGCGCGCCCAGCTTTCCAGATAACCGTGGTTGGGGCGGGTAAACCCGGGCACGGTTCCCTCAAGCTCTTTATACATGTTGAGCAGAGAAGGGGGGATCGCCACGCCTGGGCGTACGGAAAATGCCAGCCCGTGCGCCTGCCCAGGGCCGTGATAGGGATCCTGGCCCAGAATGACGACTTTCACATCGCTCAACTCGGTATAGCGAAACGCGTTGAATACATCTTTTTGCGGCGGATAAATCGTTTGCCCGGACTGACGCTCAGCGGCAACGGTACTGAGCGTATTGATAAAATAAGGCTGCTGCTTTTCTTCTGCCAGCACGTCATGCCAGGTTAAAGGTGTCGTCATGTCGCTCTCCTGCGAATCTCAATCTGTCACTAGCTTACCTGTTTAACGCTTGTGAGCAAAATTACGCGCTGAAATGCGTGCTAAGTCGTTAAATTTATTTTGAAATGATGCAGGTTAAGTTGAGTTGATGGGGGTATGAAATTGATCTAAAGCAATAAATTCAAACCACACTCTTTATGTGGTTGGTGTTTTTGTTGATTTAAATCAATAAATCGCCGTGGTGTGAATGATATATATACACACAAGAAACAATGGTTTTACCAATTGGCCGCGTAAGGCCAGCATCAGTTAATGTAGCCTAAGGGAGGCAACACATGATTACAGGTATCCAGATTACCAAAGCGGCAAATGACGATCTGCTCAACTCTTTCTGGCTGCTGGACAGCGAGAAAAATGAAGCGCGCTGTGTGGTTGCGAAAGCGGGTTTTGCTGAAGATGAAATCGTACCGGTGAATAAACTGGGCGAAATCGAATACCGTGAAATCCCAATGGAAGTGCAGCCGGAAGTGCGCGTTGAAGGGGGTCAGCACCTGAACGTTAACGTGCTGCGCCGCGAAACGCTGATGGATGCCGTTGAGCACCCGGAAAAATACCCACAGCTGACTATCCGCGTGTCTGGTTATGCGGTTCGCTTTAACTCACTGACTCCAGAACAGCAGCGCGACGTTATCGCCCGTACCTTTACTGAAAGCCTGTAAGGCTTCAGCCACGGGGGTGGAACAAAAAAGCCGGGGATTACCCCGGCTTTTTCTTACTCTTCAGTCTTCGTTTCCTGCGCGACAGCGCTTGGCTTACGACGCTTACCAATGTTTTTGGTATCGCGGTGGCGCTGCTTCACGCGCGGCTTCTCTTTTTCTTTCTCTTTTCTCTCAGCACGTTTCGCGAGCGCTTTCTTGGACGGTTTACCCGTCATTTTTTCACTCGGCGCACGTGTGGTTGGGCGCAAGCCATCAATAACGCGCGCTTTCAGCGGCTCGTCAACATAGCGGCCAATTTTCTGCAGCAGCAGGTAGTCATGCGCTTCAACCAGTGAAATTGCAATCCCTTTGCGGCCCGCGCGACCGGTACGGCCAATGCGGTGCAGGTAGGTATCTCCGCTGCGCGGCATATCGAAGTTAATGACATGGCTCACGTCAGGGATGTCGATCCCGCGGGCGGCAACGTCTGTTGCGACCAGCACGTTAACGCGGCCATCGGTCAGGCGCTTAATGCCTTCGGTACGCTTGATCTGCGCCATCTCACCTTCAAGATAGCAGTTGTTGATCCCGGCGTTGCGCAGCATTTCAGCCAGCTCGTGCACGCGCTCGCGCTTACGCACAAACACGATAGTGCGGGTGGCGTCTTCCTGCGTTAGCAGGTGCTTGAGCAGCTCAACCTTATGCTCAAGGTTGTCCGCACGGTAATACCACTGGTGGATCTTTTTACGCTCTCGCGTGGATGGCGTCGCAGAGACTTCCACCGGATCTTCCAGCAGACGCTCTGCGAAGTCTTTAATCGCATCCCCTTCAAGGGTGGCAGAGAACAGCATCGTCTGGTTACGCCAGCGCGTTTCACCTGCAATATGCTCGATATCCTGCGCAAAGCCCATGTCCAGCATGCGGTCCGCTTCGTCGAGGATCAGCGTTTCTACCGCGCGGCAGTCGAAGTTCTCTTCTTTAATATACTGCAGCAGGCGGCCCGTCGTCGCGACGACGATGTCCTGGTTTTCGCTGAACACTTCGGCGTGGTTCATATACGCAACGCCGCCGGTGATGGTGGCGATATCCAGATGCGTATTCGCCGCGAGTTCACGCGCATGATCGGCAACCTGCATGGCCAGTTCGCGCGTAGGCGTCAGGATCAAAATACGCGGCGGGCCAGATTTTTTACGTGGAAAGTCGAGCAGGTGCTGCAACACAGGCAGCAAATAGGCTGCTGTCTTCCCCGTGCCGGTTGGCGCAGAACCGAGCACATCGCGGCCCTCAAGCGCAGGCGGAATGGCCGCTGCCTGAATGGCGGTCGGGCGTGTAAAGCCTTTGCTCTCAAGAGCATTGAGCAGGCTTTCATCGAGTTCAAGTTCGGAAAAAGTCGTTACAGTCATGTTCTACCTCTGTGTGGGGCGCTGATTATAGACGTTACGGCTGTAATCTTCATCTGTTTGTATGGATATCGCTTTGCGGCCACTTCGCTTTCCCCTATGCTACTCCAGTTTCACTTAGAAGGTTGCCCTGACATGTCTCAACTCAAAGCGCAGCTGCGCCGCGATGGTTTTACGTTTAAACAATTTTTTGTCGCTCACGATCGCTGTGCCATGAAAGTCGGTACAGACGGCATTTTACTGGGAGCATGGGCACCTGTCGCAGGTGTTAAGCGTATTCTTGATATCGGTACCGGCAGCGGGCTGGTGGCCTTGATGCTGGCGCAGCGTACTGAAGAGCATGTCACTATTGATGCCATTGAGCTGGATGCGCAGGCCGCAGGGCAGGCGGGTGAAAACGCGGCCGAGTCCCCCTGGGCTGACCGGATAACCGTTAAGTGCGCGGACGTGCTGGCCTGGGCGCCAGAGCAGACGGCGCGTTACGATCTTATCGTCAGCAACCCCCCTTACTACGAGCCCGGCGTGGAGTGCGGTACACCGGAGCGTGAACAGGCGCGCTATACCGGTTCACTCGATCACAAAGCGCTGCTCGTCAACGCGGCTGAACTTATCTCAGAAGAGGGCTTTTTCTGCGTGGTGCTGCCAGAAAGTACGGGCAACACGTTTATCGCTACCGCGCAGGAGATCGGCTGGACGTTACGTTTGCGAACTGACATCTCTGATACGGAAGGCCGATTGCCGCACCGCGTGCTGCTGGCGCTTTCGCCAAAAGAGGGTGAGTGCTTTAATGACCGTATGGTGATCCGTGGGCCAGACCAGCGTTATTCCGAAGATTACACGGCTCTGACCCAGGCGTTTTATTTGTTTATGTAAACCTGCGGGGCGAGTATCGACGGGCCGGACTCAGCAAGCCGATCCGGGTAGTCGAGTATGTAGTGCAAACCGCGGCTCTCTTTACGCATCATCGCGCAGCGAACAATCAGCTCGGCAACCTGCACCAGATTGCGCAGCTCCAGCAGATTATTGGAGACGCGGAAATGGGCATAATATTCATCAATTTCCTGCTGCAGCATCGTAATGCGGCGCAACGCGCGTTCCAGACGTTTCGTGGTGCGCACAATCCCAACGTAATCCCACATAAACAACCGTAGCTCGTGCCAGTTGTGCTGGATCACTACCAGCTCGTCCGGGTTCTCCACGCGGCTTTCATCCCAGGCCGGTAAACGCTCTGTTTCACGGGCGTAAGGCATGCGCTTCGTGATGTCCTCCGCCGCTGACCAGCCGTACACCAGACATTCAAGCAGCGAGTTAGACGCCATACGGTTCGCGCCGTGTAGCCCGGTATAGCTGACCTCACCAATAGCATACAGACCGTCTACATCAGTGCGTCCGTGATCGTCAACCATCACGCCGCCGCAGGTATAGTGGGCGGCTGGCACAATGGGCACCGGATCGCGTGTTAAATCAATGCCAAGATTGAGCAGCTTTTCGTAAATCATCGGGAAATGCTGGCGAATGAATTCTGCCGGCTTATGGCTGATATCGAGATACATGCAGTCCACGCCAAGGCGCTTCATTTCGTGGTCGATGGCGCGGGCAACAATATCACGCGGCGCCAGTTCACCGCGGGCGTCAAAGTCCGGCATAAAGCGGGTACCGTCAGGGCGTTTCAGATAAGCCCCTTCGCCGCGCAGGGCTTCCGTCAGTAGGAAATTTCGCGCCTGAGGGTGGAACAGGGCGGTGGGGTGAAACTGATTAAATTCGAGATTCGCCACGCGGCAGCCGGCGCGCCAGGCCATGGCGATACCGTCCCCGGAAGCGATATCCGGATTCGTGGTGTACTGATACACCTTAGAGGCGCCACCTGTAGCCAACACCACAGCCTTCGCCTGACAGGTTTCCACCTTCTCTTTATTACGGTTCCAGACCCACGCTCCCACCACGCGACGCGTACCGGGCAGGCCTATCTTGTCGGAAATGATCAGATCAACCGCGTTGCTCCGCTCAAGGACCCGGATGTTAGGATGGTTCAGCGCTTTGCTGACCAGCGTGGTTTCCACTTCTTTTCCGGTAGCATCCGCGGCGTGCAGGATGCGGCGGTGGCTATGGCCGCCTTCACGCGTTAAGTGGTAGCTCTCTTCACCGTTGGGCTGAACCTGAGTATCGAATAAAACACCCTGATCGATAAGCCACTGAACGCAATGGCGGGCATTGCTGGCGACAAACTCTGCCGCGTGCGCATCCACGATCCCGGCCCCGGCAATCAGCGTATCTTCCACATGTGACGCAATGCTGTCGGTCTCGTCAAATACCGCGGCAATGCCGCCCTGAGCATAAAATGTGGAGCCTTCACTTATCGGGCCTTTGCTCAGAACGATAACGTTCTGATGTTCAGCCAGACGCAGCGCCAGAGAGAGACCGGCAGCGCCGCTGCCGATGATCAGTACATCACAATGAAGTTCAGGTGTTGTGTTCATGATTGTTGTTTAATTTACTAAACAGTGTTGGGGCAGAATAGCACCTGAATGCGAGATATCGCACGTTTTTTTTAATGGAAGTTGCAATGACTAAACGCAGAGGCAGGGGTAAACGAAGGGTAAATAAATGAAATTATTTTGCGAAGCAGATCGTTAGCGTCAGATTTTGTGGTGAAATAAAGCCTGTGTTGCGTTACTCTTCTGGCGGGAAAAAGATGTTTCTTGTCAGAAAGTGGTGCGTATCGTGAACAGACTTATAATGAGAGAAAATGAACGGTCTGCGGCGCGATGAACAAAAACAAAGGCGTTACGGAACTTATTGAAGATCAGACACTCTAACCTGGTGCTTGCTCAAAGTGCGGTAGTTATAGAGTGGCGTTTCGATAACGCGTGGAATTTAGGTTTGGGGAGACATTACCTCGGATGAGCGAGCAGTTAACGGACCAGGTCCTGGTTGAACGGGTCCAGAAGGGAGATCAGAAAGCCTTTAACCTACTGGTGGTGCGCTACCAGCATAAGGTGGCGAGTCTGGTTTCCCGCTATGTACCGTCAGGTGATGTACCTGATGTGGTGCAAGAGTCTTTTATTAAGGCCTATCGCGCGCTGGAATCTTTCCGGGGAGATAGTGCTTTTTATACCTGGCTGTACCGTATTGCTGTCAATACGGCAAAGAATTACCTGGTTGCTCAGGGTCGTCGTCCGCCGTCCAGTGATGTAGACGCTATCGACGCCGAAAACTTCGAAAGTGGCGGTGCGCTGAAAGAAATTTCGAACCCTGAGAACTTAATGTTGTCAGAAGAACTGAGACAAATTGTTTTTCGCACGATCGAGTCACTCCCGGAAGATTTACGCATGGCAATTACGTTACGGGAGCTTGATGGTCTGAGCTATGAAGAGATAGCCGCTATCATGGATTGTCCGGTCGGCACGGTTCGTTCACGAATTTTCCGTGCGCGAGAAGCTATTGATAATAAAGTTCAACCGCTTATCAGGCGTTGACGATAGCGGGATACTGGAAAAGGTATTAGGCATGCAGAAAGAAAAACTTTCCGCTTTAATGGATGGTGAGACGCTGGATAGTGAGCTGCTCAACGAGCTGTCTCATTCTCCCGAAATGCAAGAGACCTGGGAGAGTTACCATCTCATCCGTGACACGCTGCGCGGTGATACCGGAGAGGTTCTCCATTTCGATATCTCTGCCCGCGTGATGGCGGCCATTGAGAATGAGCCTGTTCATCAGACCACTCCGCTGATTCCTGAAGCGCAACCCGCACCGCACCAGTGGCAGAAAATGCCGTTCTGGCAAAAAGTGCGTCCGTGGGCCAGCCAGCTCACCCAAATGGGGGTGGCTGCATGCGTATCGCTTGCAGTTATCGTTGGCGTCCAGCACTATAATACTCAGTCTGAAACTAATCAGCAGCCAGAAGCGCCAGTGTTTAACACACTGCCGATGATGGGCAAAGCCAGCCCGGTAAGTCTGGGCGTACCGGCTGATGCCTCCGCCAGCGGCGGTCAGCAACAGCAGGTTCAGGAGCAGCGCCGTCGCATTAATGCGATGTTGCAGGATTATGAGTTGCAGCGTCGTCTGCACTCTGAACAGCTTCAGTTTGAGCAGGCCCAAACTCAGCAAGCTGCTGTGCAGGTGCCCGGAAACCAAACTTTAGGAACGCAATCGCAGTAATGAAGCAACTTTGGTTCGCCATGTCTCTGATGGCGGGTAGCCTGTTCTTCTCTGCTAACGCCTCGGCTGATGTTTCATCCGGGGCGTTGTTGCAGCAAATGAATCTGGCCAGCCAGTCACTCAATTACGAGTTGGCATTTATCAGCATCAACAAGCAGGGCGTCGAGTCGTTACGCTATCGCCATGCCCGTCTTGATAACCAGCCGCTCGCCCAGCTTTTACAGATGGATGGCCCGCGTCGGGAAGTTGTCCAGCGTGGCAACGAAATCAGCTATTTCGAGCCCGGTCTGGAGCCTTTCACGCTGAATGGCGACTATATCGTTGATTCTCTACCGTCGCTTATCTATACCGACTTCAAACGACTTGCCCCTTACTATGATTTTATTTCGGTAGGGCGTACCCGTATTGCAGACAGGCTGTGTGAAGTGATCCGCGTGGTTGCGCGCGATGGCACGCGCTACAGCTATATCGTCTGGATTGATGCGGAAACCAAGCTGCCGATGCGCGTGGACCTGCTCGACCGCGACGGCGAGACGCTTGAACAGTTCCGCGTCATCTCCTTCAGCGTGAACAATCAGGTTGGTAACAGCATGCAGAATCTGGCGAAGGCCAGCCTGCCGCCGCTGCTTTCTGTTCCTGCAGGGGACTCCGCTAATTTCAACTGGGTTCCTTCCTGGATACCGCAAGGCTTTAGCGAAGTGTCCAGCAGCCGTCGTCAGTTGCCCACCATTGATACGCCGGTTGAATCACGCCTCTATTCCGATGGCTTGTTCAGCTTCTCGGTGAATATCAACCGCGCAACGGCAAACAGCGCTGAACAAATGCTTCGTACCGGGCGTCGTACGGTCAGCACCACGGTACGCGATAACGCAGAAATCACGATTGTGGGGGAATTACCTCCGCAGACGGCGAAGCGCATTTCAGACAGCATTAAATTCAGGGCCGCACAATGATTAAAGAGTGGGCGACCGTCGTCTCGTGGCAGAATGGTATTGCGCTGGTCAGCTGTGATGTTAAAGCCTCATGCAATAGCTGCGCATCCCGAGCCGGTTGTGGCAGTCGCGTGCTGAATAAGTTAGGGCCACAGACATCGCATACAATCTCCGTGCCGAGCGAACAGCCGCTGGTGGCGGGTCAGAAGGTGGAACTGGGCATTACGGAAGGCAGTCTGCTGAGTTCCGCGATGCTGGTCTATCTCTCCCCGCTGGTGGGGCTGTTTGTCATGGGCGGCCTTTTTCAGATGCTGTTTGGTACCGACGTGGCCGCCATGTGCGGTGCAGCTTTGGGTGGCGTAGGGGGATTCTGGCTTGCCAAAGGCATCTCACCGAAGCTCGCAGCGCGCGATGAGTGGCAGCCCGTTATTCTGAGCGTTGCGCTGGCGCCTGACCAACTTCGCGTCGAGACGCTCTCTTCTGAGGCCCGGTGATCCACCGGGCTTTATCATTATTTACATCTCAAAAAAGAAAACGCCATTTCTTCGCGCTATGCTTGGCTCTAAGTGCATTTCCAGGTTGCGGGTATGTAGTGTAGAATGCTGCGTTTTCGCACTGAAAAACGTCAGGCTAAGAACAGCGGCCTCCAGGAATTCGTAAGGCATAATTATTTAACTATATGAAGAACATACGTAACTTTTCGATCATTGCTCACATTGACCACGGTAAGTCGACGCTGTCTGACCGTATTATCCAGATTTGCGGTGGCCTGTCTGATCGTGAAATGGCAGCCCAGGTACTGGACTCCATGGACCTGGAACGCGAACGCGGTATCACCATCAAAGCGCAGAGCGTGACGCTCGACTATAAAGCTTCTGATGGCGAAACCTATCAACTGAACTTTATCGACACCCCAGGCCACGTTGACTTCTCCTATGAAGTATCACGCTCGCTGGCGGCCTGTGAAGGTGCGCTGCTGGTGGTCGATGCCGGGCAGGGCGTAGAAGCCCAAACCCTGGCAAACTGCTACACCGCGATGGAAATGGATCTCGAAGTTGTGCCGGTTCTGAACAAAATCGACCTGCCAGCCGCCGATCCTGAGCGCGTGGCGGAAGAGATTGAAGACATTGTCGGCATTGACGCGACCGACGCCGTACGCTGCTCCGCGAAAACCGGTGTGGGTGTGACCGACGTGCTGGAACGCCTGGTACGTGATATTCCGGCCCCGGAAGGCGACCCGGATGGTCCATTGCAGGCGCTGATCATCGACTCCTGGTTCGATAACTACCTGGGCGTGGTCTCACTGGTGCGTATCAAAAACGGCACCATGCGTAAAGGCGACAAAATCAAGGTTATGAGTACCGGACAGGTCTACAACGCAGACCGTCTGGGTATCTTCACGCCAAAACAGGTTGACCGTACCGAGCTGAAATGCGGCGAGGTAGGCTGGCTGGTCTGCGCGATTAAAGACATCCTCGGCGCGCCAGTGGGCGATACCCTGACCGGCGCGCGTAACCCGGCAGACAAAGCGCTGCCAGGCTTCAAAAAGGTGAAACCGCAGGTTTACGCGGGTCTGTTCCCGGTCAGCTCTGACGACTACGAAAACTTCCGCGATGCGCTCGGCAAGCTGAGCCTGAACGATGCTTCCCTGTTCTATGAGCCAGAAAGTTCAACGGCGCTGGGCTTCGGCTTCCGCTGCGGCTTCCTCGGCCTGCTGCACATGGAGATCATTCAGGAACGTCTGGAGCGTGAATACGATCTGGATCTGATCACCACCGCACCAACGGTAGTCTACGAAGTAGAAACCACCTCGAAAGAAGTGATCTACGTCGACAGCCCGTCCAAGCTGCCGCCGCTGAACAACATTCACGAGCTGCGCGAGCCTATTGCAGAATGTCACATGCTGCTGCCGCAGGAGTTCCTGGGGAACGTTATTACGCTCTGTATTGAGAAGCGTGGCGTGCAGACCAACATGGTTTACCACGGTAACCAGGTGGCGCTGACCTATGAAATCCCTATGGCGGAAGTGGTACTCGACTTCTTCGACCGTCTGAAGTCTACCTCCCGTGGCTATGCGTCACTGGATTACAACTTCAAGCGTTTCCAGGCTTCCAACATGGTGCGCGTGGACGTGCTGATCAACGGCGAGCGTGTAGATGCGCTGGCGCTGATCACCCACAACGACAATGCGCCGTACCGTGGCCGCGAGCTGGTTGAGAAGATGAAAGATCTGATCCCGCGTCAGCAGTTTGACATTGCGATTCAGGCGGCCATCGGTAACCACATCATTGCCCGCTCAACCGTGAAGCAGCTGCGTAAAAACGTTCTGGCGAAGTGCTATGGCGGTGACGTCAGCCGTAAGAAAAAGCTGCTGCAGAAGCAGAAAGAAGGTAAGAAGCGTATGAAGCAGGTCGGTAACGTTGAGCTGCCGCAGGAAGCATTCCTTGCCATTCTTCATGTCGGTAAAGACGGCAAATAACCTTTAAGGAGTTGGCATGGCGAACATGTTTGCCCTGATCCTGGTCATCGCTACGCTGGTGACTGGCCTGCTGTGGTGTCTGGATAAGTTTATCTTCGCCCCAAAACGCCGTGAACGTCAGGCTGCCGCGCAGGCAGCGACTGGCGATGCGCTGGACGCGAAAACCCTGAAGAAAGTTGGCCCGAAACCGGGCTGGCTGGAAACGGGCGCGTCGGTGTTCCCGGTGCTGGCGATTGTGCTGGTGGTACGTTCGTTTATTTATGAGCCGTTCCAGATCCCATCGGGATCAATGATGCCAACGCTGCTGATCGGTGATTTTATTCTGGTTGAGAAGTTTGCCTACGGCATTAAAGATCCGATTTACCAGAAAACGCTGATCGAAACGGGGCATCCGAAACGTGGCGACATCGTGGTGTTTAAATATCCGGACGATCCGCGTCTGGATTACATTAAGCGCGCGGTGGGTCTGCCGGGTGATAAAGTGACCTACGATCCGGTTGCGAAGGAAGTCACCGTTCAGCCGGGCTGCAGCTCCGGTACCGCGTGTGAAAACGCGCTGCCAATCACCTACTCAAACGTTGAGCCAAGTGATTTCGTGCAGACTTTCGCCCGTCGTAACGGCGGTGAAGCGACCAGCGGGTTCTTCCAGGTGCCAAAAGGTGAAACCAAAGAGAACGGCATTCGTCTGGTTGAGCGCAAAGAGACGCTGGGCGATGTCACTCACCGCATTCTGACCGTGCCAATCGCGCAGGACCAGGTGGGGATGTATTACAAACAGCCGGGTCAGCAGCTGGCCAGCTGGATCGTACCGCCGGGACACTACTTCATGATGGGCGATAACCGCGATAACTCCGCGGACAGCCGTTACTGGGGCTTTGTGCCGGAAGCGAATCTGGTGGGTAAAGCAACCGCGATCTGGATGAGTTTTGAGAAGCAGGAAGGCGAGTGGCCGACCGGCGTGCGCCTGAATCGTATTGGCGGAATCCATTAATTCTCAGGAAAAGAACACGTAGCCGCGTTATTTCGCGGCTACGTGAATTATTTCCTCGATAAATCTCTTTGAACTAACGACATCCCCTGTCGTTGTGTATAGAATATTCCCCCGAAGTTTAAGGTTGGCCCTGCAAGGGTGCCACGGCACACGAAACCGCGTTGGTTTTCTCAGGTCGGTTTCGTGTGCTGCATTTTTGACGCATTCATTTATTGGTATCGCATGAACCCCATCGTAATTAATCGGCTTCAACGGAAGCTGGGCTACACTTTTCATCATCAGGAGTTGTTGCAACAGGCATTAACCCATCGCAGTGCCAGCAGCAAACATAATGAGCGTCTCGAGTTTCTGGGTGACTCTATTTTAAGTTTCGTGATTGCGAATGCGCTTTATCATCGTTTCCCGCGCGTGGACGAAGGTGATATGAGCCGCATGCGGGCCACGCTGGTGCGCGGCAACACCCTCGCTGAAATCGCGCGCGAATTTGAACTGGGCGAATGTCTGCGTCTTGGGCCGGGTGAACTGAAAAGCGGCGGCTTCCGTCGTGAATCTATTCTTGCCGATACGGTCGAAGCATTAATTGGTGGCGTGTTCCTGGACAGCGATATCCAGACCGTAGAAAAGCTGATCCTTAACTGGTATCAGACCCGTCTGGACGAAATTAGCCCGGGCGATAAACAAAAAGATCCGAAAACGCGCCTGCAGGAATATTTGCAGGGCCGTCATCTGCCGCTGCCATCCTATCTGGTGGTGCAGGTTCGTGGCGAAGCGCACGATCAGGAATTTACCATCCATTGCCAGGTCAGTGGCCTGAGTGAACCGGTGGTGGGCACAGGTTCAAGCCGCCGTAAGGCTGAACAGGCTGCCGCCGAACAGGCGTTAAAAATGCTGGAGCTGGAATGAGCGAAGAAAAAACCTATTGCGGATTTATTGCCATCGTCGGACGTCCGAACGTTGGCAAATCCACCCTGCTGAATAATCTGCTTGGGCAGAAGATTTCCATCACCTCGCGTAAGGCGCAGACCACGCGTCACCGCATCGTCGGCATCCATACTGAAGGCGCGTATCAGGCAATCTACGTCGATACCCCTGGCCTGCACATGGAAGAGAAGCGTGCCATTAACCGTCTGATGAACAAGGCGGCGAGCAGCTCCATCGGCGACGTAGAGCTGGTGATTTTCGTTGTGGAAGGCACCCGCTGGACGCCGGACGACGAAATGGTACTGAACAAGCTGCGTGACGGCAAAACGCCGGTGATCCTCGCGGTCAACAAAGTTGACAACGTGCAGGAAAAAGCTGACCTGCTGCCGCACCTGCAGTGGCTGGGCAGCCAGATGAACTTCCTCGATATCGTTCCGCTGTCTGCTGAGACCGGCCTGAACGTTGATACCATCGCGGGCATCGTACGCAAGCATCTGCCGGAAGCGATTCACCACTTCCCGGAAGATTACATCACCGATCGCTCTCAGCGCTTTATGGCGTCTGAAATCATCCGTGAAAAGCTGATGCGTTTCCTGGGCGCCGAGCTGCCGTACTCTGTGACGGTGGAGATCGAGCGTTTCCAGAGCAACGAGCGCGGTGGCTACGACATTAACGGCCTGATCCTCGTCGAGCGTGAAGGGCAGAAGAAGATGGTGATCGGCAACAAAGGCGCCAAGATCAAAACCATCGGTATCGAAGCCCGTAAGGACATGCAGGAGATGTTCGAAGCGCCGGTTCACCTGGAACTGTGGGTGAAGGTGAAATCTGGCTGGGCCGATGATGAGCGTGCTCTGCGCAGCCTCGGTTACGGCGAAGATCAGTAACTCAAGACGACGAGTATAATGGAAGGTTGGCAGCGCGCCTTCGTTCTCCATAGTCGTCCCTGGAGCGAAACCAGCCTGATGCTGGACGTCTTCACGGAAGAGTCGGGCCGCGTGCGCCTTGTTGCGAAAGGCGCACGTTCCAAACGTTCTAATCTGAAGGGTGCCCTACAGCCTTTTACGCCGCTGCTGGTTCGCTTTGGCGGGCGAGGGGAAGTCAAAACCTTGCGCAGCGCTGAAGCCGTCTCTCTGGCGCTTCCCCTTTCTGGCATCACGCTCTACAGCGGTCTGTATGTCAACGAGCTCATCTCCCGCGTCCTTGAACATGAGACTCGCTTCTCGGAACTTTTCTTCGATTATCTGCACTGTATCCAGGCACTGGCGGGTGCGACCGGCACGCCCGAACCCGCCCTGCGTCGTTTCGAACTGGCGCTGCTGGGCCACCTCGGGTACGGCGTGGATTTTCTGCACTGCGCAGGCAGCGGTGATGAGGTGGAAGACACCATGACCTACCGCTACCGCGAAGAAAAAGGCTTTATTGCCAGCGTCGTCGTTGATAACAGTACTTTTACCGGACGCCAGCTCAGAGCACTTTATGAACGCGAGTTTCCGGACGCCGACACCCTGCGCGCAGCAAAACGCTTTACCCGGATTGCCCTCAAGCCGTATCTTGGCGGCAAGCCCTTAAAGAGCCGCGAATTATTCAGGCAGTTTATGCCCAAACGTTAGACCACAGCATCAAAAAGAAAACCGAGGATTGTCATGGCTGAATTACTGTTAGGCGTCAACATCGACCACATCGCCACCCTGCGTAACGCGCGCGGCACGGCGTATCCCGATCCGGTTCAGGCGGCGTTTATCGCTGAACAGGCTGGTGCCGACGGCATTACCGTTCACCTGCGTGAAGACCGCCGCCACATTACCGACCGCGACGTGCGCATTCTTCGTCAGACGCTGGACACCCGTATGAATCTGGAGATGGCGGTCACCGAAGAGATGCTGACCATTGCCTGCGAGACCAAACCGCACTTCTGCTGCCTGGTGCCGGAAAAACGCCAGGAAGTGACCACCGAAGGCGGGCTGGACGTGGCGGGGCAGCAGGACAAAATGCGCGATGCCTGCAAGCGCCTGGCGGATGCCGGTATCCTGGTTTCTCTGTTTATCGACGCCGATTTCGCGCAGATTAAAGCGGCAGCCGACGTGGGCGCGCCGTATATCGAAATTCACACCGGCTGCTATGCCGATGCTAAAAATGATGCCGAGCAGGCCAAAGAGCTGGAGCGTATCGCCAAAGCGGCCACCTACGCCGCGAGCCTGGGACTGAAGGTTAATGCCGGTCACGGCCTGACCTACCACAACGTGAAGGCCATTGCTGCTCTGCCGGAAATGCATGAGCTGAACATCGGCCACGCCATTATTGGCCGCGCGGTGATGAGCGGCCTGAAAGAGGCGGTTTCAGAGATGAAACGCCTGATGCTGGAAGCGCGTCAGTAATGGCCATTTTGGGCTTAGGCACCGATATCGTCGAAATAGCCCGCATCGAAGCGGTGATCGCCCGCAGCGGCGATCGCCTGGCAAGGCGCGTGCTGAGCGATAACGAATGGGCCATCTGGGAAGCGCACCAGCAGCCGGTGCGTTTTCTGGCAAAGCGCTTTGCGGTAAAAGAGGCGGCAGCCAAAGCCTTCGGGACCGGCATTCGTAACGGCCTGGCATTTAACCAGTTCGAAGTTTTTAATGATGAGCTGGGCAAACCGCGCCTGCGTCTGTGGGGTGAAGCGCAAAAGCTGGCGGAGAAGCTGGGGGTGAATCATATGCACGTGACGATCGCAGATGAACGTCACTATGCCAGCGCGACGGTGATTATCGAAAGCTAAATTTTGTCCGCGTGGTGCATCAGGACAAATTTATCCCACAGCTGCTCTTCGCTCTCGACGTGTGTCGGATCCTTCAGAATAGTGTTGGGGATCGGGCACACCTTCTGGCAGGTCGGCGTCTCATAGTGGCCGACGCATTCCGTGCAGCGGTCGCTGTTAATCTCGTAAATGCTGTCGCCCATCGAAATCGCCTGGTTCGGGCATTCGGGTTCGCACATATCGCAATTGATGCATTTTTTGGTAATTAACAGCGCCATCAGGAAATTCTCAGAAACAACACAAACTGGGCGGGCATTATACGCGTCAAACCAGTTTCTTTACCAGTTCTTCGCTGTGACGAATGCGCTCGGGCGCGCGCTCCAGATCCTGCTGTACCAGCGCCATAAACAGCAGGTCCGTCAGCATCATTTGTGCGCTGGTGGACGAAATTGCTGCGCTGCGCGTGGCCTGCTCTTCGGCAATGGTATACAAACAGCGCGTTGCCCGCTGCTGCAGCGCATTTGGCGTAAAGCCGGTGATCGCCAGAATTTTGCCGCCGACGCGCAGGGCTTCGTCGGTCGCCATGTTGATCTCGCGGCGCTCGCCGGAGTAGGAGATGGCCAGCAGCAGATCGTCAGGATCCATCGCCTGCACGGTCGCCAGCAGGGCGTGCATATCCTGCTCGACGATGGCGTTAAAACCGATTTTAGTCAGCTTCCAGCCAAAATTACGCGCCACCAGACCGGACGCGCCAATACCGGTCAAAATAATACGCCGCGCCGCCCGCAGCATCGCCACGCTTTCCAGTAATTTCTCTTCGGTATTCACGTCCAGCGTGGCGTGCATGGCCGCCACGTTCTCCTTGATCAGCTTTTCCCCAACCAGACGCATCGGGTCATCGCCGCGGATCTGGTTATGCACCGGCATGGACTGCGGATTCGGGTTACTCACCAGCGCTTCGCTGATTGCCAGCTTAAGAGCGGGAAAACCCTTAAACCCGATCTTCTGAGCAAATTTCACCACGCTTGACTGGCTCACTCCAGCTTCGCTTGCCAGCTGCTGTGAGCTGAGGTGGCGGGCGCGATCGGGCTGAGAAAGCAGAAAATCCGCCAGCTTTTTGTCGCTTTGAGCAAAGCCGGCGTAGCGCTGGCGAATGCGAATTAAACAGTTCATGAGTACTCCCGGCGGAAATGTGATTGTCTGCGCAAAAACGAATTCTGCTCGCCTGAATGAATTTTATATTCCATTATAGTGTGATTATTATGAATTAAAAATTCTTGAGGTACAAAAAATGAATCTTGGCTCACTTGTTTCTGAAACGCGTAACCCGCAAACCATGGATCTGGATGCCCTCTCCACCCTGGAGCTGGTTAACCGCTTTAATCAACAGGATACGCTGGTCGCGCAGGCAGTGAAAGAGACATTGCCAGAGGTGGCGAAAGCGGTCGATGCAGCGGCGGAAGCTCTTAAGGCCGGTGGTCGCATTATCTATATGGGGGCCGGTACCAGCGGGCGTCTCGGGGTGCTGGATGCCTCGGAATGTCCGCCCACCTTTGGCGTTCCGCACGGCCTGGTGGTTGGCCTGATTGCAGGTGGTCCCGGCGCGCTGCTGAAGGCCGTTGAAGGAGCGGAGGACAACAAACAGCTGGGTGAGGATGACCTGAAGGATCTGAACCTGACGGCGAACGATCTGGTGGTTGGCCTGGCGGCATCCGGGCGCACGCCGTACGTCATTGGCGGCCTGGAATACGCCAATCGGACCGGCTGCACGACGGTCGCCATCTCCTGCAACCCCGGCTCGCCGATTGCGCAGGTGGCCGCTATCGCCATCTCTCCGGTCGTTGGGCCGGAAGCGCTCACCGGCTCCACGCGCCTGAAATCCGGGACCGCGCAAAAGCTGGTGCTCAATATGATCTCCACCGGTGCGATGGTGAAGTTCGGCAAGGTCTACCAGAACCTGATGGTCGATATGCAGGCCACCAACGTCAAGCTGGTGGACAGAGCCTGCCGCATGGTGATGGAGGCGACAGGCGCGGGCCGTAAAGAGGCAGAAGCGGTGCTCAGGCAGACCGATCACGACGTTAAACCGGCCATTTTAATGATCTTAAGCGGGCTGGACGCGGCGGCCGCGCGAGCCAAACTCGACGCGCATAACGGCTTCTTACGGGCGGCATTAGAAAACTAGCAGAGGCGTTTATGGACAAAACAGCAGCGCTCGCCAGCGATATCCTGCAGGGGATAGGCGGGGAACAAAATATTCAGCGTCTGGAAAACTGCATGACGCGCGTGCGCGTCGAGGTGCATAACGACGACCAGCTTGACGTGCCGGGTCTGAAGAAGCTGTCCGGCGTCAGTGGCTACGTAAAACAGGGGCAGCAACACCAGCTGATCGTCGGGCCGGGCAAGGCGGCGCAGGTTGTCGATGCCATGCGCGCGCTGATGGTCGGCGGTGCAAGCGTGACGGTTGACGACGCTGAACGCACCAAAGCGCAGGCGAAGGCCAAATACAAAGCTCCCATGAGCGATGCGCTGCGACAGCTGGCAAACGTCTTTATCCCGCTGATCCCGGCGTTTATAGCTTCCGGCTTGATCACCGGGATCATCAACATCCTCAAGCGGCCAGATATTGTCGGGGATTTTGCCACGCAGTATCCGAACCTGCTGGGCATTCTCGGGATCTTCGGCAGCGCGGTGTTTGCCATTATGAACATTCTGGTCGGGGTCAATACCGCGAAGGTGTTTGGCGGCTCGCTGGCCATGGGCGGCGTAATGGCAGGGATCTTGTCCAGCCCGCAGCTGGCGCAAATCACGCTGTTTGGCGAGGCGCTCCAGCCTGGTCGCGGCGGGGTGATTGCCGTGCTGCTGGTGGTTATTCTTATGTGCTGGATCGAGAAAAAGCTACGCGCGGTTCTGCCTGGCTCGATTGAGCTGATCCTCAACCCGCTGCTGACCACGTTAATTACCGGTAGCGTCGCGATTGTGGTCCTTCAGCCACTAGGCGGGTGGATCTCTGACGCCATCGCCCACGGCGCGTCTCTGGCTATCGACCGCGGCGGCCTGCTGGTGGGGGCGGTGCTGTCAGGTACCTTCCTGCCGCTGGTGCTGACCGGCCTGCATCAGGGGCTGGTGCCGATCCACGTCGAGCTGGTGCAGGCGCACGGTTATAACGCGCTGCTGCCTATTCTCTCGATGGCGGGCGTCGGGCAGGTGGGGGCAGCGATTGCCGTCCTGATGAAAACCCGCAACGCGCGCCTGAAAAAAGTGATTAAAGGGGCGCTGCCGGTCGGGCTGCTCGGCATTGGCGAGCCGCTGATATTCGGCGTCACGCTGCCGCTGGGTAAACCGTTCCTTGCGGCCTGTCTGGGGGGCGCGGTAGGCGGGGCACTCATCAGCTACTGGAAAGTCGCCACCGTTATCACCTTTGGTCTCTCCGGTTTACCGCTGGCATTAACCATCGTGACCGGAAAAGTCATGCTCTATCTGTTAGGCTATTTAGTAGCGGTGATCGCCGGGTTCCTGTTTACCTGGCTGTTAGGATTCAACGACCCAGAGGAGTAAGGTTTGGCCAATCACGAGCGTCGCGTTGTCTTTTTCGATCTGGATGGAACGCTGCATCAGCAGGATATGTTTGGTACGTTTATGCGCTACCTGCTGCGGCGTCAGCCTCTGAACGCGCTGCTCGTCTTACCGCTCTTACCCCTCATTGGCATCGCGCTGCTGGTAAAAGGCCGGGCGGCGCGCTGGCCGATGAGCCTGCTGCTGTGGGGATGTACGTTTGGCCACAGCGAAGCGCGGCTCAAACAGCTCGAAAAGGAGTTCGCTCTCTGGTTCCGCGGCCACGTTGCCGCGTTTCCCGTGGTGCAGGCGCGCCTGACCAGCTATCTTGACGCCAACGATGCCGATATCTGGCTGATTACCGGCTCCCCGCAGACGCTGGTGGAGCAGGTCTACTTTGATACCCCCTGGCTGCCGCGCGTAAACCTTATCGCCACGCAAATTTCCCGCGGCTACGGCGGCTGGGTCCTGACGATGCGCTGTCTGGGGCATGAAAAAGTGGTCCAGCTGGAAAAACGCATCGGCACGCCGCTGCGTCTTTACAGCGGCTACAGCGACAGCAAGCAGGACAACCCGCTGCTCTATTTTTGCCAGCACCGCTGGCGCGTTACTCCCCTCGGTGAACTTCAGCAACTCGAATAGTCTTATCTATAAGGGCTGTGTATAATGCCGCCCGCTTTTAGACTGGAGTATCAGCCCTTGTCCACCTCAGAACACAATCATGAATACTGGATGCGCCACGCGCTGGCGCTGGCTCAACGGGCCTGGGACGAGGGCGAAGTGCCCGTGGGCGCGGTGCTGGTTCATAACAACCGGGTGATTGGGGAAGGGTGGAACCGTCCTATTGGCCGCCACGATCCTACTGCGCACGCCGAAATTATGGCGCTTCGTCAGGGCGGCCTGGTGCTGCAAAACTATCGTCTGCTCGATACCACTCTGTACGTCACCCTTGAACCCTGCGTGATGTGCTCCGGGGCGATGGTGCACAGCCGAATCGGTACCCTGGTGTTTGGAGCGCGAGATGAAAAAACCGGTGCGGCCGGTTCACTGATGGACGTGCTGGGTCATCCAGGAATGAATCATCAGGTGCAGACTATCGGTGGGGTACTTGCACCAGAGTGTTCGGGGCTATTAAGCGATTTCTTTCGAATGCGCCGTCAGCAGAAAAAGCAACAAAAGGCAGAATTGAAGTTGTCGGATGATTAAGCTCGTCCGGCGCTACAACCGGATAACTTTCCGCCAGCTGTTTTGCCTCTGTTGCCTCTTTCTCTTTCTCCAGCAGATAGCCGACCAGGCTAATCTGATACTTACGTATATTTTCCACGTAGGCGTAGGCTTCATGTCCGCGCGCGTAGCCATACGTCAGCTTATTGTACCATGACTTCTGGCTCAGCAGCGGCAGGCGCTGTTTTACGTCTGACCAGCTGTCCGGGTTTCCCTTCGTTTTCGCCGTCAGAGCCCGCGCGTCAAGCATGTGCGCGTAGCCCATGTTGTAGGCCGCCAGCGCAAACCAGATCCGTTCCTCTTCCGGCACGGTTTCCGGGACTTTAGCCATCATATCCTGCAGGTAGCGCGCCCCGCCGCTGATGCTCTGTTCCGCATCGGTACGGTCGTTAACGCCCAGGCTCAGCGCGGTATTTTTGGTTAACATCATCAGTCCGCGTACGCCCGTTGGCGACGTGGCCTGGGTGTCCCAGTGGGACTCCTGGTACGAGATAGCCGCCAGCAGTTTCCAGTCAATCTCCTGGGCATATTTTTCGAAAAGCGGCTGCAGGTCAGGCAGGACGCTGTCAACCGCGCGCAGGAAGCTGCGGGTGTCAACGTAGTCAAAGTCATCCCCGTGGCCGAGGTACTTCTCCTCAAGTCGCGCCAGCGTGCCGTCTTCATTGATGGTGTTATAAAAATCCAGCATGGCCGCCGAGAGGGTCTGGTCATCATCCAGATGGGTAAACCAGGTCACCGGCTGTTCGTCCGTCACGTCCAGCGCCACGGCGATTTCAGGATGCACCCGCTGGAACAGGCTGATCGCCACCGAATCGGCGATGGTGTAGGGCAGTTTCTGATCTTTGACCTGCTCCAGCAGCTCCGTCGTGCCGAGTTTAGGGTCAACCGTCCAGCTCAGATCCGGGTATTTTTTCTCTTTTAACTCACGCAGGTCGTCAATCACCACGTGGCCGGGAGCAATCGTCAGCTGTTGCGCGTTGATCGAGGCAAGCGTACGCGGGCGCAGGCTCCCGACGCGATAAACCAGCTGCTGGGAAACGGAGTAGTAGGTCGGACCCGGCTGGTAGTTCTTGCTGCGCTCGCTGTTATAGACCAGCCCGGCAGCGAGGATATCGGCGTTGTTGTTGTCCAGGTCGTCAAACAGCTGGTTGATGTTCTGGCGGACGGTAATTTTAAGCTTCACGCCCAGATAATCGGCAAACTGCTGCGCCAGCTCATAATCCAGACCAATAATTTTGCCGTTGATGTCGCTGTAAATCAGCGGAGAGTTGAGGGTACTGACGCGCAGTTCCCCCCGCTCCTGAATGGCGGCGATACGATTTTCGGCTTTGCCGAACCAGGGGATGGAAGGCCAGAGGGCCACTGCCAGCAGCAACGTTACAATGCCGATGAGCAGATAATTAATCTTTAATTTTTTCAATTAGTTAATTCTCTGCGACGCCGGTTGCCTCAGTCTGCTGTAGCCATGTTAATCATAAGGTTTGTCATTGAATGAGCGGCATTTTGCGTAAACTTGCGCCACTTGGCAACCAATTAGAGAGACAGGTCACATCTATTGTTAAACGCTGAAGTCGATTTTATTTCGACGCAAACGGTTTCGTCGGCGCTCAGGATTCTCTATAATGACGCCCGTTTTCCCCCCTTGCGCACACTGTAAGCGCCCCGGCGCTTCGAAGACGAGAGACTTATGATGGAAATTCTGCGTGGTTCGCCTGCACTGTCTGCCTTCCGTATTACCAAACTGCTGGCACGTTTTCAGGCGGCCGACCTTCCGGTAAGCAATATTTACGCTGAGTATGTCCATTTTGCTGACCTGAATGCCCCCCTGAATGCAGAGGAGCGCGTACAGCTGGAACGCCTGCTCAAGTATGGCCCAAATCTGAGCAGCCATACGCCAACCGGCAAACTGATCCTTGCGACACCGCGTCCGGGCACCATCTCCCCCTGGTCTTCCAAAGCCACCGACATTGCCCACAACTGCGGCCTGAGCCAGATTAACCGTCTGGAGCGCGGCGTAGCGTACTACGTCGAAGCCTCTACCCTGAGCGACGCGCAGTGGCAGGCGGTTGCGGCTGAATTGCACGACCGCATGATGGAGAGCGTGTTTGCCTCTCTTGATGACGCACAGAAGCTTTTCTCCCATCATCAGCCTGCGCCGGTACAGAGCGTGGACCTGCTGGGGCAGGGCCGCCAGGCGCTGATTGACGCCAACCTGCGTCTCGGCCTGGCGCTGGCAGAAGACGAAATTGACTACCTGCAGGACGCGTTCGTTAAGCTCAACCGCAACCCGAACGACATCGAACTCTACATGTTCGCGCAGGCCAACTCTGAGCACTGCCGCCATAAGATTTTCAACGCCGACTGGATCATCGACGGCGAACAGCAGCCGAAGTCGCTGTTCAAAATGATCAAAAACACCATGGAACAAACCCCTGACCACGTGCTGTCTGCCTATAAAGACAACGCCGCTGTGATGGAAGGTTCCGAGGTGGGCCGCTTCTTCGCCGATCGCGAAGCAGGGCGCTATGACTTCCATCAGGAGCCTGCGCATATTCTGATGAAAGTGGAAACCCACAACCACCCGACGGCCATTTCTCCGTGGCCGGGTGCGGCAACCGGCTCCGGCGGCGAAATCCGTGACGAAGGGGCGACCGGGCGTGGGGCGAAACCAAAAGCGGGTCTGGTCGGTTTCTCCGTCTCCAACCTGCGCATCCCTGGCTTTGAACAGCCGTGGGAAGAAGATTTCGGCAAGCCAGAGCGCATCGTGACCGCGCTGGATATCATGACCGAAGGTCCGCTGGGCGGCGCGGCGTTTAACAACGAATTTGGACGTCCGGCGCTGAACGGTTACTTCCGTACCTACGAAGAGAAGGTGGACAGCCACAACGGCGAAGAGCTGCGTGGCTACCACAAACCGATCATGCTGGCGGGCGGGATCGGCAACATCCGTGCCGATCACGTGCAGAAAGGCGAGATCGTCGTCGGCGCGAAGCTGATCGTGCTGGGCGGCCCGGCGATGAACATCGGTCTGGGCGGCGGTGCGGCCTCTTCTATGGCCTCCGGCCAGTCTGATGCGGATCTCGATTTTGCCTCCGTGCAGCGTGACAACCCTGAAATGGAGCGTCGCTGCCAGGAAGTGATCGACCGCTGCTGGCAACTGGGAGATGCTAACCCGATTCTGTTCATCCACGACGTGGGCGCGGGCGGCCTGTCCAACGCCATGCCGGAGCTGGTGAGCGACGGTGGTCGCGGTGGCCGTTTCAACCTGCGCGATATCCTGAGCGATGAGCCGGGCATGAGCCCGCTCGAAATCTGGTGTAACGAATCCCAGGAGCGCTATGTGCTGGCGGTTGCGGCCGACCAGCTGCCGCTGTTTGACGAGCTGTGCCGCCGCGAGCGCGCGCCGTATGCCGTCATCGGTGAAGCGACCGAAGAGCAGCACCTGACTCTGAGCGACACCCATTTCGACAACCAGCCTATCGATCTGCCGCTGGACGTGCTGCTCGGTAAAACGCCGAAGATGACCCGCGATGTAACAACCCGTAAAGCAGCGGGCAAAGCGCTGGATCGCCAGGGCATTACCGTGGCGGAAGCGGTCAACCGCGTACTGCACCTGCCTGCTGTGGCAGAGAAAACCTTCCTGGTGACCATCGGCGACCGTACCGTGACCGGTATGGTATCCCGCGATCAAATGGTTGGCCCGTGGCAGATCCCGGTGGCGAACTGCGCCGTGACCACCGCGAGCCTCGACAGCTACTACGGCGAAGCGATGGCGCTGGGTGAACGCACCCCGGTGGCGCTGCTGGACTTCGCCGCCTCTGCACGACTGGCGGTCGGTGAAGCGCTGACCAACATTGCGGCGACGCAGATTGGCGACATCAAACGTATCAAACTTTCCGCGAACTGGATGGCGGCAGCCGGTCACCCTGGTGAAGACGCTGGCCTGTATGAAGCCGTGAAAGCGCTGGGTGAGGAGCTGTGCCCAGCCCTCGGCCTGACCATTCCGGTGGGTAAAGACTCCATGTCGATGAAAACCCGCTGGCAGGAGGGTAACGAGCAGCGCGAGATGACGTCTCCGCTGTCGCTGGTGATCACTGCGTTTGCCCGCGTGGAAGACGTGCGCCATACCGTTACGCCGCAGCTGGCGACCGAAGATAACGCCCTGCTGTTGATTGACCTGGGTAAAGGCCACAACGCGCTGGGCGCCACCGCACTGGCGCAGGTTTACCGTCAACTTGGCGACAAGCCAGCCGACGTGCGCGACGTGGCGCAGCTAAAAGGCTTCTACGACGCCATTCAGGCGCTGGTGGCACAGCGCAAGCTGCTGGCCTACCACGACCGTTCCGACGGCGGCCTGCTGGTGACCCTGGCAGAGATGACCTTCACCGGCCACTGCGGCGTGGAAGCGAACATTGCAACGCTTGGCGAAGACCGCCTGGCGGCGCTGTTTAACGAAGAGCTGGGTGCGGTGATTCAGGTTCGCGCCGCAGACCGCGAGGCGGTGGAAGCGATTCTGGCGAAGCACGGTCTGGCAGACTGCGTCCACTATCTGGGGAAAGCCGTTCAGGGCGACCGCTTCGTCATTGAGGCCGACGGTCACGCCGTGTTCAGCGAAAGCCGCACCACGCTGCGCATGTGGTGGGCAGAAACCACCTGGCAGATGCAGCGCCTGCGCGATAACCCGGAATGCGCCGATCAGGAGCATAACGCGAAAGCGAATGACCAGGATCCTGGCCTGAACGTGAAGCTCTCCTTCGACATCAACGAAGATATCGCTGCGCCGTACATTGCGACCGGCGCGCGTCCGAAAGTGGCCGTGCTGCGCGAGCAGGGCGTTAACTCCCACGTTGAGATGGCGGCAGCCTTCCACCGCGCGGGCTTTGACGCTATCGACGTCCACATGAGCGACCTGCTGGCCGGGCGTACCGGTCTGGAAGATTTCCATGCGCTGGTGGCGTGCGGCGGTTTCTCCTACGGCGACGTGCTGGGCGCAGGCGAAGGCTGGGCGAAGTCCATTCTATTTAACAGCCGCGTGCGCGACGAGTTCGAGACCTTCTTCCATCGTCCGCAAACCCTGGCGCTGGGCGTGTGCAACGGCTGCCAGATGATGTCTAACCTGCGCGAGCTGATCCCGGGCAGCGAAGCCTGGCCACGCTTTGTGCGCAACCAGTCCGACCGCTTCGAAGCGCGCTTCAGTCTGGTTGAAGTGACTCAGAGCCCGTCTCTGCTGCTGCAGGGAATGGTTGGCTCTCAGATGCCAATCGCCGTTTCCCACGGCGAAGGTCAGGTAGAAGTGCGCGATGCGGCCCATCTGGCGCAGCTCGAGAGCAAAGGCCTGGTGGCGCTGCGCTTTGTCGATAACTTCGGCAAGGTCACGGAAACCTATCCGGCGAACCCGAACGGCTCCGTCAACGGTATTACGGCGGTGACCAGCGAAAGCGGTCGCGCGACCATCATGATGCCGCACCCTGAACGCGTGTTCCGTACCGTGAGCAACTCCTGGCACCCGGAAAACTGGGGCGAGGACAGCCCGTGGATGCGTATCTTCCGCAACGCGCGTAAACAGCTGGGTTAAGATGTAAAGCAGGTACTTTGTAGGCCCGGTGAGCGTAGCGCCACCGGGTTTTTTTATGCGTGTCGCAAAATTGCGACAAAGATGGTATAGGGGTGTCTCCAAATGGAGACATTTAACTCATTGATTTATATATGGCAGGACAGGTTCCCGTTAAGGTGTTGCTTAATAGCGACACTTAGCTTGGAAATCATTCAGCGCACAACAAATAGATTAAACGAATAAAAGATATATATTTCAATGTGTTAATATTTTGTTTTGCATTCTGGCATGGGTGTTGCATAATATTAACCAGTGGCTCATTCACCTTCTTATGTCAGCCCCTTCGGGACGTGCTACATAAACTTCGAATGACGCACAAAAAGGTGCCTGCCGTCCAACTACTGATCATAGCGATGCTTTATCAGGCCAGGGCGAAACGTCGAGTTAGGCACCGCCTTATTCCACAACAAAGCCGGGTTTTTACCCGGCTTTGTTGTATCTGAAGGGCAGACTCAGTTACGCTCTCCGTAAACCCCCATGAAGAGAGTAATGCGTTGAAACGCTGGCCCGTTTTTCCCCGCTCCCTGCGACAGCTCGTGATGATGGCCTTTCTGCTGATCCTGCTGCCGCTGCTGATCCTCGCCTGGCAGGCATGGCAGAGCCTCAACGCGCTGAGTGCCCAGGCGGCGCTGACGAACCGCACCACGCTTATCGATGCCAGACGCAGTGAAGCGATGACCAACGCCGCGCTGGAGATGGAGCGTAGCTATCGTCAGTACTGCGTGCTTGACGATCGGACGCTGGAGAAGGTGTACCAGAGCCAGCGCAAGCGCTACAGCGAAATGCTGGATGCCCACGCGGGCGTGCTGCCGGACGACAGGCTGTATCAGGCGTTACGTCAGGATCTGAACGATCTCGCGCAGCTGCAGTGCCAAAACAGCGGCCCGGATGCGGCTGCCGCCGCGCGCCTTGAGGCATTCGCCGCCGCCAATACCGAAATGGTGCAGTCAACGCGCACGGTCATTTTCTCTCGCGGCCAGCAGCTGCAGCAGGAGATTGCCGAGCGCGGCCAGTTCTTCGGCTGGCAGGCGCTGGTGCTGTTCCTGGTGAGCCTCGGGCTGGTGCTGCTCTTTACCCGCATGATCATCGGCCCGGTGAAGGGTATTCAGCGTATGATCAACCGCCTGGGGGAGGGGAAATCGCTCGGGGATACGGTTGCCTTTAAAGGCCCGCGCGAGCTGCGATCCGTCGGTCAGCGCATTATCTGGCTATCCGAGCGCCTGGCGTGGCTGGAATCCCAGCGTCATCAGTTCCTGCGCCATATTTCCCATGAGCTGAAAACCCCGCTGGCCAGCATGCGTGAAGGAACGGAGCTGCTGGCGGACGAGGTAGCAGGGCCGCTTACGCCGGAGCAGAAAGAGATTGTCGAAATTCTGGACGCCAGCAGTCGCAACCTGCAAAAGCTGATCGAGCAGCTTCTGGATTACAACCGCAAGCTGGCTGACGGGACGGTGGTACTGGAAGAGGTGGAGATTGAGCCACTGGTGGATATGGTGATCTCCGCCCATAGCTTGCCGGCAAGAGCTAAAATGATGCATACCGGGGTGGAGCTGAATGCGCCGATCTGCCTGGCTGAACCGATGCTATTAATGAGCGTTCTGGATAATCTTTACTCCAATGCGGTGCACTATGGTACTGAATCCGGTAACATTTATATCCGAAGTTATACGAAGGGCTCCCGGGTGTTTATTGACGTCGCAAACACCGGCACCCCGATCCCCGATGACGAAAAAACCATGATCTTCGAACCCTTTTTCCAGGGGAGTCATCAGCGGAAAGGCGCGGTAAAAGGAAGCGGTCTGGGATTAAGCATTGCCCGGGACTGCATACGACGCATGCAGGGTGAGCTAAACATTGCCACGGACGAACGTTCAGATGTTTGCTTCCGTATTGAACTGCCCCTGAGCCGGAAAAATTAATAAAATGAATCTATATCTGGTGAGTATGTCACACGTCTTTTTCCGCGCCATACGCGCGGTGTTTTCCAGCAAAGCGGGTCGCCTGAGTCTGCCCTGTTTAGTTCTGGCGGGGTGCGTTTCCCATGCGCCGCAAAGTGCGATAAGCGGTAAACAGGAAGACAAATGGCCCGATAACCAGCTGGCGGATTTCCTCTCTACCCGCTGTGAGGATATCTGGAATCTGTCAGGGCATGATGTCGAAAATAATCCGCTGTTCTGGCTGCGCGGAATAGATTGCGCCCAGCGGCTTGCGCCGGTAGACGCCCGCATGAAGGCGGCGATGCTGGATGAAGACACCTGGCAGGACGCTTTCAAGCGTGGGATTTTACTGGCCGATGCGAAAATTACCCCCGTTGAACGTCGGGCCAACGTGACCCGTCTGGACACGTTTGTGATCAATCTTCCCGCACAGGTGCGCCCGGTATACCAGCTCTGGCGGGATGGGCAGACGTTACAGCTGCAGCTGTCTGAAGAGCGCTCCCGCTACAGCAAGCTACAGCAGTCAACCGACAGCGAGCTGGATACGCTGCGCCAACAGCAACAGCATTTACGTACTCAGCTGGATACCACGACGCGAAAGCTGGAAAACCTGACCGATATCGAAAGACAGCTCTCGTCGCGTAAATATCAGCCGGGTAGTTCATCTGCTACACCGGACAGCGATATGCCGAAACAAGAGGATGTGAAGCATGACGAGCCGTAAACCAGCCCATCTCTTACTGGTGGATGACGATCCCGGCCTGTTAAAGCTGCTGGGGATGCGTCTGGTGAGTGAAGGCTACACCGTGGTGACCGCGGAAAGCGGGCAGGAGGGGCTTAAAGTCCTCAGCCGCGAAAAGATTGACCTGGTGATCAGCGACCTGCGGATGGACGAAATGGATGGCATGCAGCTGTTCGCCGAAATCCAGAAGCAGCAGCCTGGCATGCCGGTCATTATCCTGACGGCGCACGGGTCAATCCCGGATGCCGTCGCCGCAACTCAGCAGGGCGTGTTCAGCTTCCTCACCAAGCCGGTAGATAAAGACGCGCTCTACAAAGCTATCGACAGCGCGCTGGAGCACGCCGCGCCCTCCGGAGACGACGCATGGCGTGAATCTATCGTCACCCGCAGCCCGATAATGCTGCGTCTGCTTGAGCAGGCGCGAATGGTCGCACAGTCAGACGTCAGCGTGTTGATTAACGGCCAGAGCGGAACCGGGAAAGAGATCCTGGCGCAGGCGATCCACAACGCCAGCCCGCGCAGTAAAAATGCCTTTATCGCCATTAACTGCGGTGCCCTGCCAGAGCAGCTTCTTGAGTCTGAACTTTTTGGCCATGCCCGCGGCGCATTTACCGGCGCGGTAAGCAGCCGGGAAGGGCTCTTCCAGGCCGCGGAAGGCGGCACGCTGTTCCTCGACGAAATTGGCGACATGCCTGCGCCGCTGCAGGTCAAACTGTTGCGCGTACTTCAGGAGCGCAAAGTGCGCCCGTTGGGCAGCAACCGCGATATTGATATTAATGTGCGAATCATTTCCGCCACCCACCGCGACTTGCCCAAAGTGATGGCCCGCAACGAGTTCCGTGAAGATCTCTACTACCGTCTGAACGTGGTGAACCTGAAGATCCCGGCGCTGGCGGAGCGTGCGGAAGATATTCCGCTGCTGGCGAATCACCTCCTGCGCCAGGCGGCAGATCGGCATAAACCGTTCGTGCGCGCCTTTTCGACTGATGCGATGAAACGGCTGATGGCCGCCAGCTGGCCGGGTAACGTGCGCCAGCTGGTGAACGTGATTGAGCAGTGCGTGGCGCTGACGTCCTCGCCCGTTATCAGCGATGCGCTGGTGGAACAGGCGCTGGAAGGGGAGAACACGGCCTTGCCGACGTTTGCGGAAGCGCGTAACCAGTTCGAGCTGAACTATCTGCGCAAGCTGCTGCAGATCACCAAAGGCAACGTGACCCACGCGGCGCGGATGGCCGGACGCAACCGCACCGAGTTCTATAAGCTGCTCTCACGCCACGAGCTGGAAGCAAACGATTTTAAAGAGTAATGCCGTATGGTACTGTGAGCAATCGATTACGAGGCAGCTTACAGGCAAGAGTTTAAGGACCCACCATGAAAAAGATTGATGCGATTATTAAACCTTTCAAACTGGATGATGTACGTGAAGCGCTGGCGGAAGTAGGCATCACCGGGATGACCGTGACGGAAGTGAAAGGTTTTGGTCGTCAGAAGGGCCACACCGAGCTTTATCGTGGCGCAGAGTACATGGTCGACTTTCTGCCGAAAGTGAAAATTGAAATCGTGGTCAGCGACGATATCGTTGATACCTGCGTGGATACCATTATCCGCACGGCGCAGACGGGCAAAATTGGCGACGGGAAAATCTTCGTCTTTGACGTGGCGCGCGTGATCCGTATCCGTACCGGCGAAGAAGACGACGCCGCGATTTAACCATTCGCCACCCGGCGAAAAAAAAGCCCCTCGAACGAGGGGCTTTTTGCGTTACAGCACCTTATGCGGCCCGAAACATTCGTAATGAATGTTGTCTTTATTCACGCCCAGCTCAACCAACTGCTTCGCGGCATACTGCATAAACGCCACGGGTCCACAGACGTAGAACTGCATTTCCGGCGCGCTAAACGCCCCTTCCATCTGGCTTAAATTCATCAGTCCTTCGCTGTCAAAGCGTGCGGCAGTGCGGTCTGCCTCCGTCGGCAGGCGATACCAGGTATGCGCGGTGAAACGCGGCAGGGTCGCTCCCAGCGCTTTCACTTCATCCGCAAAGGCGTGGACGTCGCCGTTCTCCGCTGCGTGGAACCAGTTAACCTGCGCGCTGTGGTTGGCTTTCGCCAGCGTATCCAGCATCGCCAGCATTGGCGTTTGGCCTACGCCCGCGGAGATCAGCGTGACCGGGATATTGGTTTCAATGGCCATAAAGAAGTCGCCCGCCGGCGCGGCCAGATGGACCACGTCGCCCACGCTCGCTTCGTTATGCAGCCAGTTGGATACCTGACCGCCGTCCTCGCGCTTCACCGCAACGCGGTAGCCTTTGCCGTTTGGTTTGCGGGTCAGAGAGTACTGGCGGATCTCCTGGTGCGGGAAGCCTTCAGGCTTCAGCCATACGCCCAGATACTGGCCCGGCTGATAATCGGCCACCGGCTGGCCGTCAACCGGCTCAAATTCAAAACTGGTGATAAGCGCGCTGCGCGGCGTTTTCTCGACGATACGGAAGGCGCGCGTTCCTTCCCAGCCGCCGTTCTTGCTGGCGTTTTCGCTGTAGATCTGCGCTTCACGGTTGATAAACACGTTTGCCAGCACGCCGTAGGCTTTACCCCAGGCGTCCAGCACCTCCTGGCCCGGGCTGAACATTTCGTCCAGCGTTGCCAGCAGGTGAGTGCCGACGATGTTGTACTGCTCGGGTTGGATCTGGAAGCTGGTGTGCTTCTGCGCAATTTTTTCCACCGCAGGCAGCAACGCCGCCAGGTTTTCGATATTGCTGGCGTAGGCCGCGATGGCGTTGAAAAGCGCTTCACGCTGATCGCCGTTACGCTGGTTGCTCATATTGAAAATCTCTTTGAGCTCCGGATTGTGCGTGAACATGCGATCGTAGAAATGGGCGGTAAGTTTAGGGCCGGTTTCCACCAGCAGGGGAATGGTGGCTTTAACGGTAGCGATGGTTTGAGCGTCGAGCATGGCAGCTTCCTTCTGATATTACCTAATGATGTATTTTAAATGCATCTTATAAAAAATACCCATGCTTTGTAAATGGTTCTTTGCAAGATGAAAAATACGCATCACAAACCTGAAAAGAAATCCGCTGGAAATAGTGAGATCTTTATTCCTCAAACCCTTGCGTGGCGTGAAGGAAAACGTTTGCGTAAAATCGTTTGTCAAGACCTGTTATCACAGAACTATTCAGTTATACTGTTGCCCGTCGTCCAACAGGACTGCCTTTTCAGGCCAAAATTTACTTGTTAGCTGAGTCAGGAGATGCGGATGTTAAAGCGTGAAATGAACATTGCCGATTATGATGCCGAACTGTGGCAGGCTATGGAGCAGGAAAAAGTACGTCAGGAAGAGCACATCGAACTGATCGCCTCCGAAAACTACACCAGCCCGCGCGTAATGCAGGCGCAGGGCTCTCAGCTGACCAACAAATACGCTGAAGGTTACCCGGGCAAGCGCTACTATGGCGGTTGCGAGTACGTTGATATCGTTGAGCAGCTGGCTATCGACCGTGCGAAAGCACTCTTCGGCGCTGACTACGCGAACGTCCAGCCGCACTCCGGCTCTCAGGCTAACTTCGCTGTTTACACCGCGCTGCTGCAGCCGGGCGATACCGTTCTGGGTATGAACCTGGCGCAGGGCGGCCACCTGACTCACGGCTCCCCGGTTAACTTCTCCGGCAAACTGTACAACATCATTCCTTACGGTATTGATGAGTCCGGTAAAATTGACTACGAAGACATGGCGAAGCAGGCCAAAGAGCACAAGCCGAAGATGATCATCGGTGGCTTCTCTGCTTACTCCGGTATCGTTGACTGGGCAAAAATGCGTGAAATCGCAGACAGCATCGGCGCGTACCTGTTCGTTGACATGGCGCACGTTGCGGGCCTTATTGCCGCAGGCGTTTACCCGAACCCGGTTCCTCACGCTCACGTTGTGACCACCACCACCCACAAAACCCTGGCGGGTCCACGCGGTGGCCTGATCCTGGCGAAAGGCGGTGACGAAGAGCTGTACAAAAAACTGAACTCTGCTGTGTTCCCAAGCGCGCAGGGTGGCCCGCTGATGCACGTTATCGCCGCAAAAGCGGTCGCGCTGAAAGAAGCGATGGAGCCAGAGTTCAAGGTGTATCAGCAGCAGGTTGCTAAGAACGCCAAAGCGATGGTGGAAGTGTTCCTGAACCGTGGCTACAAAGTGGTATCCGGCGGGACTGAAAACCACCTGTTCCTGCTGGACCTGGTTGATAAGAACCTGACCGGTAAAGAAGCTGACGCTGCCCTGGGCCGCGCCAACATCACCGTGAACAAAAACAGCGTGCCAAACGATCCGAAGAGCCCGTTCGTGACCTCCGGTATCCGTATCGGTTCTCCGGCCGTGACGCGCCGCGGCTTTAAAGAAGCGGAAGTGAAAGAGCTGGCTGGCTGGATGTGTGACGTTCTGGACAACATCAATGACGAAGCGGTTATCGAGCGCGTCAAAGGTAAAGTTCTGGATATCTGCGCACGCTTCCCGGTATACGCATAATTCCTCTGCTTTGCAGAAATAAAAAAGGCCGCGCTTGCGGCCTTTTTTTATGGCTTAACGCCGGTCCAGGGAAATGGCCCCCGGTCCCACAATCGCCAGCAAAATAAACGCGCCAGCAATACTGACGTTCTTGTAGAAATTAATCATATTCGGCACAACCGCATCTCCGGTCATATCCCAGTAGTGGTGACCGATAATCGCCGTGCCCAGCGTATAGAAGACAAAGAGCACCGCGAGGGGGCGGGTGAAAAAGCCGAGCACGATCAGGATAGCGGCGGGAACCTCCATTACTACGGCGATAATGGCCGCCAGCATCGGCATGGGGGCACCGAGCGACGTCATATACTGAACGGTGCCGCTAAACCCCGTCAGCTTGGGATAGCCAAAAATAATAAACAGGACAACGATGGCAATACGGGCAATCAATAGCAGGAAGGAGCGTGAGGAGCCGAAATCGAAATAACGTAAGCTGTTCATGGCAAACGACCTCTTCAGGCGATGTCTTTTAAACGTAATACAATTTTGCCGCTCACGCCATACGCCGACCGGCTGTCCAGGACGTTAATTTATCGTTAATTTATAGCGCGCTAACGACTTGCTAAAGTGCAGGATAAACGCCAGACTATCGCCTCCATTTCGGGAGGGATTCATGGTCTTGCATTCCACGCGCTGGCTGGCGCTCAGCTACTTCACCTACTTCTTTAGCTACGGTATTTTTCTGCCTTTCTGGAGCGTCTGGCTCAAGGGAATTGGTTTGACGCCAGAAACCATCGGCATCCTGCTGGGCGCGGGGCTGGTGGCGCGTTTCCTCGGAAGCCTGCTGATTGCCCCCCGCGTCAGCGATCCCTCCTTACTGATTAAAGCGGTGCGCATTCTGGCCCTGCTGACGCTGGTTTTTGCGGCTTGCTTCTGGGTCAGCCACCAGTTTGCCTGGCTGATGGTAGTGATGGTTGGCTTTAATCTGTTCTTCTCCCCGCTGGTGCCGCTGACGGATGCGCTGGCGAACACCTGGCAAAAGCAGATCACCATGGACTATGGCCGCGTGCGCCTCTGGGGATCGATTGCCTTCGTGATCGGCTCTGCGCTGGTGGGGAAACTGGTCAGCCTTTACGACTACCGCGCGATTCTGGCGCTGCTGAGTATCGGTATTGCCTCGATGCTGCTGGGCATGCTGCTGCGCCCGTCGGTGATGCCGCAAGGGGAGAGTCGCCATCAGGAGAGCGCCGGCTGGCCCGCCTGGCGGAGCCTGGTGGCCCAGAGCTGGCGTTTTCTGGCGTGCGTCTGTCTGCTTCAGGGGGCGCACGCGGCCTATTATGGCTTCAGCGCCATCTACTGGCAGGGGGCGGGTTACTCGGCCTCTGCTGTCGGTTACCTGTGGTCGCTGGGGGTGGTGGCAGAAGTCATTATTTTCGCCCTGAGCAAAAAGCTGTTCCGCCGCTTCGGCGCGCGCGATCTGCTGCTGCTTTCCGCGGTCTGCGGCGTGGCGCGCTGGGGGATTATGGGCTGGACGACCGAACTGCCGTGGCTGATTGTGGCGCAGATCCTTCACTGCGGCACCTTCACCGTGTGCCACCTGGCGGCGATGCGCTATATCGCGGCGCGCGAGGGCGGGGACGTGATCCGTCTGCAGGCGGTCTACTCTGCGGTGGCGATGGGCGGCAGCATTGCGGTGATGACGGTCTTTGCGGGCTTTCTGTATCAGCATCTGGGACACGGCGTGTTCTGGGTCATGGCGCTGGTGGCGCTCCCGGCGTTGTTTGTTCGACCGAAAGTGGCCGCACGGGCGTAGCTACGATTCCAGCATGGCGCGAATATGTTCCTGCTGCTGCGCGTTAAGTGATTCAACCGCGTGGATCAGCGGCGGCGAGAACAGCGGCAGCACGGTAGGATAGGGGGTGATAACCAGCGCGGCTTCGCGCGGTGCCCCCTCTTTCTGGAACGCCTGCAGCGTCAGATAGCGAATGTTGAGCGGCAGCAGGGTTAATTCGCGCAGCTGCTGTTCAATCACCTCCTCACAGGATTTATCCTCCCCGGTCAGCAGCACTACCTGTTTTTCATGCAGATCGGTCTCCTGCATCAGCCAGGCGCCGAAAATAACCGCTACCAGCGCCATCTCTTCATCGGAGAACCGCAGCCCAAATTCGGCTTCCAGCTCAAAGAGTGCCTCTTTGGTGGTGCGTAACAGCCGGGGATAGAGACGGTGAATTTCCTCGGGCAGGCTATTGTCGATGCCGATCTCAAACAGCGAGCGGTCCAGCGCCTGAGCCAGATGGATATACAGCTGATCGGTCAGCCCCTGCTCATCGCTGAAGTTCATCCCGGTCTGCGAGCGGAAACGGGCCACCATGCGCACAATGGCGCGGCGCAGGCGCTGATCCTGCTGGTGTTTATCAAGCACCGGATCGGGCGTGCGGAGCATCATAAACAGCAGCGCCAGAAACAGCTGCTCATCCACGTGCGCGCCCTGCGGCACGCGCCGCTTCCAGTGACGGACAATTTCCTGCGCCGTAAAATACTCTCCCCGCGACTGGGTCCAGCTGCGCTGCGCGTGGGAAAACTGCGGCGTATTCCCTAAGTGGTGCTGGATGAGGCAGTATTGCAAGTAGAGCTGTAAGAACTGGACGTCCCGGCATTCAAACTGACGCTGCAGCTTGCGTGAGCAGAAGCCGATCAGCGCCCGCAGGTTAGCATCGTCGTAAAGCTGCCGCGCGATGCCGTGCTGTTTAAGCGCGGTTTTTAAGGCTGGGGTAAACTGGTGCGAGACAAACTGCGGACAAAGGCGGAGCGCCCTGCGCAGCCAGTGCAGCAGACATAAACGCTGATTCAGGGCAGTGCCTTCAATTCGGTAGCTGCCGTCATGGTGCGTGACGATATCCAGCCGGTGATAGCGCTGGATTTCATCGCGCGTCTCGGCTATATCTTGCCGTGCCATGACCTCGTCCACGCCGTTGGCAGCGATTATGCTCTGTGCGGTGACGGCAGCATCGGGCAGGTAAAGCATCAAAAGCACCTGGCAGCGGCGCTGCGAACTGGAAAGCACAGATGGAATTTCAAGCGTCGTCATCATCTGTCGGGTATCCAGTGTGAATGTTTGATAAGAATAGCTAAAGGATGGGCGCTGAAAAGCGCGCCGGCAGGCCTTTCACTCAGGATTGCTGGGGAACATCACAGAATTTTTGACGTGAGGAATTGATGCAGACAGTTAAACAAAATGCGATGGCGTTATTTTTGGCGGTTATCACCTTTACCGCCAGCGCACATCCTCACAGTTTTATCAGCCTGAAAACCGAGCTGGTCACCGACGGCACGCAGCTGAGCGGCCTGAAAATGCGCTGGACGATGGATGAAATCACCTCGGCGGATCTGCTTTATGATGCGGGTAACGCGAAGCCCGGCGACGAAATCTGGAAAAAGCTGGCGGCAGAAGTGATGGCCAACGTGCTCGGGCAGCACTACTTCACCGAGTTCTGGCATAACGGACAAAAGGTGAAGTTCCTCAATCGCCCGACAGAATACGGCATGTCCCGCGACGGACATCAGGCGGTGCTGACGTTCGTGCTTCCACTGGCGCACCCGCAGCCGCTGGCAGGACAAACCTATACGTTTTCCACCTTTGACCCAACATACTACGTCGATATGAGCTACGCCGAGGACAGCGACGTGCAGCTTCCTGCGTCGTTGCAAAAAACCTGCAACATTACGGTTCACACCCCGAAGCCCAGCGAAGAGACGCTGAATTTTGCTGTCTCTCTTGATAAAGAGGATGCCCCACCGGAGGACATGGAACTGGGTAAACAGTTTGCGCAGAAGGTAACGTTACAATGTCAGTGATCTCCTCTCCGGTACGAAAGCCGCGCCGCTGGCTGCACCTCTGGCCGCTGGCGCTTTTTCTACTGCTCGCCGTTTGCGGTTCGCTCTGGCTGTGGCAGGCCTGGCCGCAGGTGATGATGAAAAGCATCATCTGGCAGCGTGAGGTCAACCAGCAGATGAGCGGGCTGCTGAAGGCGGTGGCGGAGAATCCGACCAAAGCGGGCGGTTCCCTGCTGGCGTTCAGCTTTATCTATGGCGTGCTGCACGCGCTGGGGCCGGGGCACGGCAAAATCGTCATCACCACCTGGCTTGCCACCCATCCGTCGAAGCTGAAATCAAGCATTGGCCTGACGCTGGCCTCTTCGCTGCTTCAGGGGGGCGTGGCGATTGCGCTGGTGGTGGTTGTGCTTTCGCTATTACAGCTTCCCGCGCGCCAGCTGCACCTGAGCAGCTTCTGGCTGGAGAAGGGCAGCTATGCGCTGGTCGGCGTGCTGGGGCTGATCCTCTGCTGGCGGGCGCTGAAAAAGCTGCGCGCGCTGCTGCAAAAGCCCAAATTCAAAACCTTTACGCCGCACCACGTTCATGATGAACACTGCGGCTGCGGGCATCAGCATCTGCCGACGCAGGAACAATTACAAAGCGGTGACGACTGGCGCGCGCGGCTGATAATAGTTCTCTCTATGGGGATGCGCCCGTGCTCGGGGGCAATCATGGTGCTGCTGTTCAGTAAAGTGATTGGCGTGTTCGGCTGGGGCATGCTCTCTGCGCTGGCGATGGCGGCAGGAACCTCTCTCACCATTTCGTCTTTGGCGTTGCTGGTTCACAGCTTCCGTCAGCTTGCGGTAAAACTCAGCGGCAATAAAACGCCGGTACTGTGGCGGCAGGTAGGATGGACAACGCTCGCGCTGGCGGGGGGAGTGATTCTGCTGGTGGCGGCGGTAACGATGTGGATGAGCGCGGCGCCGTTTAGCACCCTCTCCCCTTTGGGGAGAGGGCTGAGATGAGGAGATTAACGCTTCAGCGCATCGCTCAGCTCGTCACGCATGTTGGCCAGCATGGCTTTAACAACGCGTGGGTTACCCGCAACGATGTTGCCGGTGGTCATGTAGTTGTGGCCGCCGGTGAAGTCGCAAACAATCGCGCCTGCTTCACGTGCGATCAGCTCGCCCGCAGCGAAGTCCCACGGCTTCAGTGACAGTTCGAAGTAACCGTCAACGCGGCCGGTTGCCACATAGGCCAGATCCAGCGCAGCAGAGCCGGTGCGACGGAAGTCCGCGCATTCGGTGAACAGCTTGCCCAGGATATTCATATAGGTAGTTGCGTGCTGCTTCGCCTTGAACGGGAAGCCGGTCGCCAGGATGGTGCCGTCCAGGTCGCGTGCGTTGCTGCAGCGCAGACGGTAGCCGTTCAGCTGCGCGCCCTGACCGCGGGTCGCGGTGAACAGTTCGTTACGCATTGGATCGTAAACAACGGCGACTTCAGTACGGCCTTTAATGCGTACTGCGATTGACACAGAGAAGTGTGGCAGGCGTTTAACGAAGTTGGTGGTGCCATCCAGTGGATCGATAACCCATTGAACATCCTGATCGGTACCTTCATGTTCACCGCTTTCTTCGGTGATGATGGTGTGCTGCGGGTAAGATTTGCGGATCGTTTCGATAATAATCGCTTCTGCGGCTTTATCGACGTTAGTCACGAAATCATTGCTGCCTTTCTGGCTGGTTTCTACGGAGTCTGGCGTTTCGTAGTGTTTGGCAATTACATTACCCGCCTTGCGCGCTGCGCGCACGGCGATGGTCAGCATCGGATGCATCGGTCTCTCTCACTGGATGTTAAAGAACAGGAAAATCGGCGCAGAGTATAGCAGCGGGATCGGATTATGTCTCCCGTTTATGATAATATGCCCGAATATTCTTCAGACACTGAATCCAGACATCTAAAAATTATGCTGCAAAACATTCGAATCGTGCTGGTCGAAACATCGCACACCGGCAACATGGGCTCCGTTGCCCGCGCTATGAAAACCATGGGCTTAACGAACCTGTGGCTGGTTAATCCGCTGGTGAAACCAGACTCTCAGGCTATCGCCCTGGCGGCCGGGGCCAGCGACGTGATCGGCAACGCGCAGATCGTTGATACCCTCGACGAAGCGCTGGCCGGCTGCAGCCTCGTTGTCGGCACCAGCGCGCGTTCACGCACGCTGCCGTGGCCGATGCTGGATCCGCGTGAATGCGGCCTGAAAAGCGTCTCAGAAGCAGAACAGGCGCCGGTTGCGCTGGTGTTTGGCCGCGAGCGCGTTGGCCTGACCAACGACGAACTGCAGAAGTGCCACTACCACGTGGCGATTGCCGCCAACCCGGAATACAGCTCGCTGAATCTGGCAATGGCGGTGCAGGTTATCGCCTACGAGGTGCGTATGGCGTGGCTGGCGACGCAGGAGAAGCAGGCAGAACCGAAAGAAGAGACGGCCTACCCGCTGGTGGACGACCTTGAGCGTTTCTACGGTCACCTGGAGCAGACGCTGCTCGCTACCGGCTTCATCCGTGAAGGCCACCCTGGCCAGGTGATGAACAAGCTGCGCCGCATGTTTACCCGCGCGCGTCCGGAAAGCCAGGAGCTGAACATCCTGCGCGGAATTCTGGCGTCGATTGAGCAGAAGAATAAAGAGTAGTGCCGATTTCCCCCTCTCCCCGTGGGAGAGGGTTGGGGTGAGGGCATCAGGCCGCACCTATATTATGAAGGCACAGAAGGTTAAATACCTGACTAAAACAGTCAAGTAAATAGTTGACCATTTTAGTCAGGAATGTCAGACTTGGCCCTGCTATGCAATACCCCCATTTTACAATAAAAAACCCCGGGCAGGGGCGAGTTTGAGGTTAAGTAAGACATGAGACTGACATCTAAAGGGCGTTATGCCGTGACCGCGATGCTGGACGTTGCGCTCAACTCCGAAGCGGGCCCGGTTCCGTTGGCTGATATTTCTGAACGACAAGGGATCTCCCTCTCTTACCTGGAACAGCTGTTCTCCAGACTGCGTAAAAATGGACTGGTGTCCAGCGTTCGTGGCCCGGGCGGCGGTTATCTGCTGGGTAAAGACGCGGGCAGTATTGCGGTTGGTGAAGTGATTAGCGCGGTGGATGAATCCGTTGACGCAACCCGTTGCCAGGGTAAAGGCGGCTGCCAGGGCGGCGATAAGTGCCTGACCCACGCGCTGTGGCGCGATCTGAGCGACCGTCTGACCGGCTTCCTGAACAACATCACCCTCGGTGAACTGGTCAATAACCAGGAAGTTCTGGACGTATCAGGCCGTCAGCACAGCCATGATTCACAACGCAGCACCCGCGCGCAGGACGCTATCGACGTCAAATTACGCGCGTAATAAAACGATAAGTATTTCAGAATCAGGCCGGGGTGGTCACACCCCGCGTACTCGGTCGTACATCCAGCCGGTTGCCTGATTCCTTGCATTGAAGCGATGTACGGAGTTTATAGAGCAATGAAATTACCGATTTATCTCGACTACTCCGCAACCACGCCGGTGGACCCGCGTGTTGCCGAGAAAATGATGCAGTGTCTGACCCTGGACGGAAACTTTGGTAACCCAGCTTCCCGTTCACACCGTTTTGGCTGGCATGCTGAAGAGGCGGTGGATATCGCCCGTAATCAGATTGCTGACCTGGTGGGTGCCGACCCGCGTGAGATTGTTTTCACCTCCGGTGCGACCGAATCCGACAACCTGGCGATCAAAGGTGCAGCCAACTTTTATCAGAAAAAAGGCAAGCACATCATCACCAGCAAAACCGAACACAAAGCCGTGCTGGACACCTGCCGCCAGCTGGAGCGTGAAGGTTTCGAAGTGACCTATCTGGCCCCGCAGAGCAACGGTATTATTGACCTGAAAGAGCTCGAAGCGGCCATGCGTGATGACACCATTCTGGTTTCCATCATGCACGTCAACAACGAAATCGGCGTGGTACAAGACATCGCGACCATCGGCGAAATGTGCCGCGCGCGCGGTATCATCTATCACGTTGATGCGACCCAGAGCGTGGGCAAACTGCCTATCGACCTGAGCCAGCTGAAAGTAGACCTGATGTCCTTCTCCGGCCACAAAATCTATGGCCCGAAAGGGATCGGCGCGCTGTACGTTCGTCGTAAGCCACGTATCCGCATCGAAGCACAGATGCACGGCGGCGGTCACGAGCGCGGCATGCGTTCCGGTACGCTGCCTGTTCACCAGATCGTGGGCATGGGCGAAGCGTACCGCATTGCGAAAGCAGAGATGGAAACCGAGATGGCGCGCCTGCGCACGCTGCGTAACCGTCTGTGGGACGGCGTGAAAGATATGGAAGAAGTGTATCTGAACGGCGATCTCGAGCAGGGCGCGCCGAACATCCTCAACGTCAGCTTCAACTATGTTGAAGGCGAATCGCTGATCATGGCGCTGAAAGACCTGGCCGTTTCTTCCGGTTCTGCCTGTACGTCTGCAAGCCTGGAGCCATCCTACGTGCTGCGCGCGCTGGGTATGACTGACGAGCTGGCACACAGCTCTATCCGTTTCTCTTTAGGTCGTTTCACTACCGAAGAAGAGATTGACTACACCATCAAGCTGGTTCGTAACTCCATTGGCCGTCTGCGCGACCTTTCTCCACTTTGGGAAATGTTCAAGCAGGGCGTGGATCTGAACAGCATTGAATGGTCACATCACTAATCGGTATATAAGGAGAATTCAATCATGGCATACAGCGAAAAAGTTATCGATCATTACGAGAACCCGCGCAACGTTGGCTCTTTTGACAACAGCGATGAATCTGTCGGTAGCGGCATGGTTGGCGCGCCGGCGTGTGGCGACGTAATGAAGTTGCAGATTAAAGTCAACAATGAAGGTATCATTGAAGACGCGCGCTTCAAGACCTACGGCTGCGGTTCTGCAATTGCGTCCAGCTCCCTGGTCACCGAGTGGGTGAAGGGCAAGTCTCTGGACGAAGCACAGGCAATTAAGAACACGGATATTGCTGAAGAACTCGAACTGCCGCCGGTGAAAATTCACTGTTCAATTCTGGCAGAAGACGCGATCAAAGCCGCCATTGCGGATTACAAAAGCAAACGTGAAGCAAAATAATTGAGGTTTGAGTATGTCGATTACCCTTAGCGACAGCGCTGCCGCGCGAGTAAGCTCTTTTCTGGCGAACCGTGGTAAAGGCTTTGGCCTGCGACTGGGCGTACGTACCTCCGGCTGTTCTGGTATGGCTTACGTACTGGAGTTTGTTGACGAGCCGGCGTCTGATGACACCGTGTTTGAAGACAAGGGCGTGAAGGTGGTGGTCGATGGCAAAAGCCTGCAATTTCTCAACGGCACTCAGCTGGACTTCGTAAAAGAAGGCCTGAACGAAGGGTTCAAATTCACGAACCCGAACGTCAAAGACGAGTGTGGTTGCGGCGAAAGCTTCCACGTTTAACCGCGCGTCATCCGAAACCCCACCGTGGCTTTGCTGCGCGTGGGGTTTGTTCTAACAGGCTACCCCTGAGATTGTTATGGATTACTTCACTCTCTTCGGACTACCCGCTCAATACCCGATCGATCTTCAGGCGCTGACGGTCCGTTTTCAGGATCTGCAGCGTCAGTATCATCCGGATAAATTCGCCAGCGGGACGCAGGCAGAGCAGCTGGCTGCGGTATCGCACTCCGCGACCATCAACCAGGCCTGGCAGACGCTGCGCCATCCGCTGGCGCGTGCAGAATATCTGCTCTCGCTCCACGGCTTTGATCTGGCGAGCGAACAGCACACCGTGCGCGACACCGCGTTTCTGATGGAACAGCTGGAGCTGCGCGAAGAACTGGATGAGATTGAACAGGCCAAAGACGAAGCGCGTCTGGAACGTTTTATCACGCGCGTGAAGGGCATGTTCGATACCCGCCATCAGCAGATGGTGGAGCAACTGAACAACGAGACCTGGGACGTGGCGGCAGACACTGTGCGCAAACTCCGTTTTCTCGATAAACTGCGAAGCAGCGCTGAACAACTCGAAGAAAAGCTGCTCGATTTTTAATTTCGGAAGCAATTATGGCCTTATTACAAATTAGTGAGCCTGGCTTAAGCGCCGCACCGCACCAGCGTCGTCTGGCGGTCGGTATTGACCTGGGCACCACCAATTCCCTCGTGGCGACCGTGCGCAGCGGCCAGGCGGAAACGCTGGCCGACGAGCAGGGCCGCCATCTGCTGCCTTCCGTGGTCCACTACCAGCAGCAGGGTCACGCGGTCGGCTATGACGCCCGCGCCAACGCCGCGCGCGATCCGGCCAACACCATCAGCTCCGTAAAGCGCATGATGGGCCGCTCGCTGGCCGATATCCAGACCCGCTACCCGCACCTGCCGTATCAGCTGCAGGCCAGTGAAAACGGTCTGCCGATGATTGCCACGGCGGCCGGCCTGCTGAACCCAATTCGCGTGTCTGCTGACATCCTCAAAGCGCTGGCGGCGCGCGCGACGGCGACGCTTGGCGGCGATCTGGACGGCGTAGTGATCACCGTTCCGGCCTATTTTGACGACGCACAGCGACAGGGCACCAAAGACGCCGCGCGTCTGGCGGGCCTGCACGTGCTGCGCCTGCTGAACGAACCGACGGCGGCGGCGATTGCCTACGGCCTCGACTCCGGTCAGGAAGGGGTAATTGCGGTCTACGATCTGGGCGGCGGCACCTTTGATATTTCTATCCTGCGCCTGAGCCGCGGGGTATTTGAAGTGCTGGCGACCGGCGGGGATTCCGCGCTCGGCGGCGATGATTTCGACCATCTGCTGGCAGACTACATCCGCGATCAGGCGGGCATCAGCGATCGCAGCGATGCGCGCGTTCAGCGCGAACTGCTGGATGCGGCCATCGACGCCAAAATTGCGCTGAGCGATGCGCAGTCGGTCAGTGTTAATGTCGCAGGCTGGCAGGGTGAAATCACCCGCGACCAGTTCAGCGAGCTGATTGCGCCTCTGGTTAAACGCACCCTGCTGGCCTGCCGTCGCGCATTGAAGGATGCGGGCGTGGAGGCTGACGAGGTGCTGGAAGTGGTCATGGTGGGCGGCTCAACGCGCGTGCCGCTGGTGCGCGAGCGCGTGGGCGAATTCTTCGGCCGCACGCCGCTGACCTCCATCGACCCGGACAAAGTGGTTGCCGTCGGCGCCGCTATCCAGGCCGATATTCTGGTTGGCAACAAGCCGGACAGCGAAATGCTGCTGCTGGATGTCATCCCGCTGTCTCTCGGTTTAGAAACCATGGGCGGCCTGGTGGAGAAAGTGATCCCGCGTAACACCACCATTCCGGTGGCGCGTGCGCAGGAGTTCACCACCTTCAAAGACGGCCAGACCGCGATGTCCATCCACGTGATGCAGGGCGAGCGCGAACTGGTGCAGGACTGCCGCTCTCTGGCGCGCTTTGCGCTGCGCGGCATCCCGGCGCTGCCAGCTGGCGGGGCGCATATTCGCGTGACCTTCCAGGTAGATGCGGACGGCCTGCTGAGCGTCACGGCGATGGAAAAATCGACCGGCGTGGAGTCGTCCATCCAGGTGAAGCCGTCCTACGGCCTGACCGATGGCGAAATCGCCTCCATGATCCAGGATTCAATGAGCTACGCCGAGCAGGATGTGAAGGCGCGTATGCTGGCTGAACAGAAAGTTGAAGCCGCACGTGTGCTGGAAAGTCTGAACGGGGCGCTCGCTGCCGATGCCGCGCTGTTAAGCGCCGCCGAGCGTCAGGTGATTGACGAGGCTGCCGCGCGCTTACGCGCAGTCGCCGAAGGCAATGACGCTGACGCAATAGAAGAAGCCATTAAAAACGTTGATAAACAAACCCAGGACTTCGCTGCTCGCCGCATGGACAAATCTGTCCGCGTCGCGCTGAAAGGCCAGTCCGTGGACGAGGTTTAATATGCCAAAGATTGTTATTTTGCCTCATGCGGACCTCTGTCCGGATGGCGCTGTTCTGGAAGCGAAGACCGGTGAAACCATTCTCGATGTTGCCCTGCGTGCAGGTATCGAAGTGGAACACGCCTGTGAAAAATCCTGTGCCTGCACCACCTGCCACTGCATCGTGCGTGAAGGTTTCGACTCTCTCGCCGAGAGCACCGAAGACGAAGACGACATGCTGGATAAAGCATGGGGTCTGGAGCCAGACAGCCGCCTGAGCTGCCAGGCCGCGGTGACCGATGAAGATCTGGTCGTGGAATTCCCACGCTACACCATCAACCACGCACGCGAGCATTAATATGGGACTGAAGTGGACAGACAGCCGTGAAATCGGCGAAGCGCTCTACGACGCGAACCCGGATCTCGATCCCAAAACCGTACGATTCACCGACATGCACCAGTGGATCTGCGATTTAGAGGATTTCGACGACGATCCAAACGCATCCAATGAAAAAATTCTGGAGGCGATTCTGTTAGTCTGGTTAGATGAAGCAGAATAAATAACAAAACGGGCTGCCTTCAGGCGGCCCGTTTGCTAGTTGCTAATAAGGAAAAATAAAATGACCGAAGCGATGAAGATTACGCTCTCTACGCAGCCCGCCGACGCGCGCTGGGGCGAGAAAGCCAGCTACAGCATCAACAACGACGGTATCACCCTGCACCTGACGGGCAAAGATGATTTAGGTCTGATCCAGCGCGCCGCGCGTAAAATTGACGGCCTGGGCATTAAGCATGTCTCGCTGGAAGGCGAAGGTTGGGATACTGACCGCAGCTGGGCGTTCTGGGCGGGCTACAAAGGCCCGAAAGGCACCCGCAAAATTGAATGGGCGAACCTCGACGAAGCCGGTCAAAAAGAGCTGGAAAGCCGCCTGCACATTATCGACTGGGTGCGCGACACCATCAACGCCCCGGCGGAAGAGCTTGGTCCTGAACAGCTTGCGCAGCGCGCCGTTGACCTGCTGTGCGGCGTGGCGGGGGATAACATGTCCTACCGCATCACCAAAGGTGAAGATCTGCGCGAGCAGAACTACATGGGCATCCACACCGTGGGCCGTGGTTCTGAGCGTCCTCCGGTCCTGCTGGCGCTGGATTACAACCCAACCGGCGATAAAGAAGCGCCTGTCTTTGCCTGCCTGGTCGGTAAAGGTATCACCTTCGACACCGGCGGCTACAGCCTGAAGCAGAGCGCGTTCATGGATTCCATGAAGTCCGACATGGGCGGCGCGGCAACCATCACCGGCGCGCTGGCGTTCGCCATCACCCGCGGTCTGAACAAGCGCGTGAAGCTCTACCTGTGCTGCGCGGACAACATGGTGAGCGGCAACGCCTTCAAGCTGGGCGACATCATTCGCTACCGCAACGGTAAAAATGTCGAAGTGATGAACACCGATGCCGAAGGCCGTCTGGTGCTGGCCGATGGCCTGATCGACGCCTCTGCCCAGAAGCCAGAGCTGATTATCGACATGGCGACCCTGACCGGCGCGGCGAAAACCGCCCTGGGCAACGACTACCACGCGCTGTTCAGCTTTGACGACAAGCTGGCCGCTCGCCTGCTGGCAAGCGCGGCTGCGGAAAACGAACCGTTCTGGCGTCTGCCGCTGGCCGAGTTCCACCGCAGCCAGCTGCCGTCTAACTTTGCCGAGCTGAATAACACCGCGAGCGCGGCGTACCCGGCGGGGGCAAGTACCGCAGCAGGCTTCCTGTCGCACTTCGTTGAGAACTATCACGAAGGCTGGCTGCACATCGACTGCTCCGCAACCTACCGTAAGGCGGCAGTTGAGCAGTGGTCCGCGGGTGCGACCGGTCTGGGCGTGCGTACCGTGGCGAACCTGCTGACGGCTGAGTGATCTTTTTTGCCCGGCGGCGCTGCGCTTGCACGGGCCTGTGGTTTTGTAGGCCGGGTAAGCAAAGCGCCACCCGGCGTTTATTGAAGTAGCCAAACTATGTCAGATACCAAAAACGAATTAGAAACCCTGCTGGAACAGGCGGCGACCGAGCCCGCCCATCGTCCGGCATTTTTCCGCACGCTGCTGGAATCCACCGTCTGGGTGCCGGGCACCGCGGCGGAAGGTGAGCAGGTAGTGGAAGACAGCGCGCTGGATCTGCTGCACTGGGAGAAAGATGACGGCACGTCGGTGATCCCGTTCTTCACTTCATTGGAAGCGTTGCAGGAAGCGGTAGAAGATGAACAGGCGTTCGTGGTGATGCCGGTGCGCACGCTGTTCGAAATGACGCTGGGCCAGACGCTGTTCCTTAACGCTAAGCTGCCAACCGGGAAAGAGTTCACGCCGCGCGAGATCAGCCACCTGATTGGTGAAGAGGGTAACCCGCTTAGCACGCAGGAGGTGCTGGAAGGGGGCGAAACGCTGCTGCTGTCTGAGGTGGCCGAGCCGCCTGCGCAGATGATCGATTCGCTGACAACGCTGTTCAAAACGCTCAAGCCCGTCAGGCGCGCGTTTCTCTGCTCCATTAAAGAGCGCGCGGACGAAAAGCCGGTGCTGTTGATCGGTATTGAAGCCGATGGCGATTTCGACGAGATCGTTCAGGCGGCGGGAAGCGTGGCCACCGACACGCTGCCGGGCGATGAGCCGATCGATATCTGTCAGGTGACGAAAGGTGAGAAGGGCATCAGCCACTTCATCACCGAGCATATCACGCCGTTCTACGAGCGTCGCTGGGGCGGCTTCCTGCGCGATCTCAAGACCAACCGCATCATCTGATTACGGCGGGGTGAATGTCACCCCGTTGCCTCCAGCAGCAGTAAATCCATCAGCAGCACCAGATTCGACTCAAACGACGTCACGCCCGCGGCTTCGGCAGCGAAGTGCACCGCTTCGTCATACAGCGCAAAGTGCACGTCCGCCATGCCCGCCAGCGTATTGGCCGAGGCGCGGGTAAAGGCGACGACCGTCATGCCGACGTTTTTGGCAATTCGCGCCTTATCCAGCACCTGTTCCGTTTCGCCGCTTCGCGAAACGGCGATAAATACCTGATAACGCGCGGCGTTGCTGAGAAAAATGTTTCGGCTGTCCCCCGGCCCGGAGATGAACGCCGTTTTGCCCAACACCTGCAGCTTCTTGGTCAGGTATTCGGCAAAGAGATAGGAAAACCCGGCGCCGTAGAGAAAGAAGCTCTCTTTCTGGTGCAGCAGGCTGGCAAACTGCTGGCGCTTCTCCTGCGTGACCCACTGAAAGGTGTGCTGATAGTTAGCGATAAACTGATTAAACAGCGCCGGGAGCTCAGGAAGGGATTGCGCCTGAGCGGCAATATGCGGCGTGTCGGAGAGCAGCTGCTTGCAGTGCCAGATAAACTCGCTAAAGCCGCTAAACCCCAGCTTCTGACACAGCCGCATAATGGTGGCGGTAGAAACAAACGTCGCCTGCGCCAGCTCGCGCACCGTAATGTTGCCCACCAGCAGCGGATGCTCCGTCAGGTGGGCGAGGACGCGATACTCCGCGCGGGTCAGCGACGCCCCGCGCGTTAACAGCGTGGCCAGGCGGTTATCCATTATTTCGCCGGTTCAACTGGCAGATCGTCACGCGACCCCCATTCGCTCCAGGCGCCGTCGTAGAGCGTAACGTCGTTGACGCCGAGGGTGGCAAGCGCCAGGATCACCACGCAGGCCGTCACGCCGGAGCCGCAGCTGGCAATAATCGGGCGATGTAAATCCACGCCCGCGCGGTCAAAAATGGCACGCAGCTCGTCGGTAGTTTTCAGCTCGCCCTCAAACACCAGGTCGCCCCACGGCACGTTCAGCGCACCTGGAATATGGCCTCGTCTCAGCCCTGGACGTGGTTCATCCGCTTCAGCGTTAAAGCGTGGTGCAGGGCGCGCATCGACGATTTGCGCCGTCTTTTCATGGCTCGCGACCAGTACGTCGGTCAGGCGCTTCACCACGTTAGCGTCGAACGTCGCGTCGAACTCGCCTTCCGGCAGCGTCACGTCGCCCTGCTGGAGCGGCAGCTCGTCACGCTTCCAGCCCGCCAGACCGCCCGCCAGAATCGAGACTTTTTCCACGCCAAACTGTTTCAGCATCCACCATGCGCGCGGCGCGGAGAACAGATTGCCTTCATCGTAAACAACAAGATGTTTGTCTTTGCTGACGCCCAGCTCGCGCATCGCCACGGAAAACGCTTCCGGGCGCGGCAGCATGTGCGGCAGGGGAGAGGTATGATCGGAGAGGGCTTCGATATCAAAAAATACCGCGCCAGGCAGATGCCCTGCGCGGTATTCACCGGGAACGTCACGATGTTCCTGGCCCGGCGGGGCCATACGCGCGTCAATAATCTGGACTTCCGGATCGTCGCCGTGCTCAATCAGCCAGTCGGCGGCGACAAAATATGAGGTGGACATGGGTTGCCTCCATTCTTTTCCGTAAAAAAGGATTGTCGGTGTTTTTTCTGACACCGACAAGCAAACCACGTTCAACTCGCGAGCAAGCCCCTATTTTTTCACCGTTTCGCCGTCCTGCCAGGCTTTTTGCAGCGCAGGCCAGTAGTCGCGGTTGGCTTCTATCATCTCATCCAGAATCGCTTTTGCGTGCTCCATGGTGGGCACGGTGCGGTTGAGGGTGAACGCCTGAAGCGCTTTCTCATAGCTGCCTTCGATGGTCGCCTCTACCAGCAGCTGTTCAGACGCCAGTTGCTGTTGCAGCAGGGTCTGGTGGAACAGCGGTACCAGCCCCACGCGCACAGGCTCCGGCCCTTCGGAGGTGATGTAGGCGGGTACTTCCACCACTGCATCGTATGGCAGATTAGTAATCGCCCCACGGTTCTCCACCATTACCAGATGGCGTTGGCGCAGGTTAAAGGCCAGCGAGCAGGCGACATCGACGATAAACTCGCCGTGAACGCCCACGTGGAAGGCATCCGGTAAAATCCCGGTGCGCTTGTACTCTTCAGCAGCAGCAAAAAGTTTTTTCTCACGCCCGTTCATCACTTCATTGGCGCGGGTATAGTCGGGGTTCTGATGCTCCACAATCTGGTTCGGCATCAGGTAGTACTGCAGGTACGGGTTCGGCAGGTACTCCGGGAAGTTATCCATAATCGGCTTGATGTTGCGCCAGGTTTTAACCCACGAAGGATCCGAGTGCTGCGGATCGGTTTTGGCCGCATCTTCCGTCAGCAGGCCAAACTTCGCGATATGTTTACGCAGCTCCGGTAATTTGTCCTCGCCGTCCACCAGCACGCGGGTAAACCAGCCGAAGTGGTTCAGGCCAAAGTAGTCCACCTCCAGTTTGCGACGATCGACACCCAGAATGGCCCCCATATTACGCATCGCCGCGACCGGCATATCGCAGATGTTCAGCACGCGAGCATTTGGTCGCAGGCGTCGCACGCCCTCCGCGACGATCGCCGCCGGGTTGGAGTAGTTCACGATCCAGGCTTTCTCATGCGCGTAGCGATCCACCAGATCGATAAGCTCGACCATCGGCAGGATCGTGCGCAGTCCGTAGGCCAGCCCGCCGGGGCCGCAGGTCTCCTGGCCGACCACGCCGTGACGCAGCGGGATCTTCTCATCCTGCTCGCGCATTTTGTACTGGCCGACGCGCATCTGGGCGAAAACGAAATGCGCGCCGCTGAACGCCACTTCCGGGTCACTGGTGACGGTAAATTTGATGCTCTGACTGTGGTCGCGAATCACTTTCTCAACCACCGGCGCAATGGTGTTCTGACGCGCCTCGTCGATGTCATAGAGGCGGATTTCGGCCAGCGGGAAATCCTGCAGGCGCACCATCAGGCTTTTCACAATACCCGGCGTATAAGTGCTGCCGCCGCCGGCAATCGACAGAATGAATGGGGGTGTAAACATCTTTAGCTCCTTTCAGAGAAACGTCTCAACGGCTTCTCGCATTTTTTTGACGTGCAGCCCGTAGACCACCTGAACGTTGTTACCTTGTTTGATAACCCCTTTCGCGCCGGTCGCCTTCAGGCGCGGCTCGTCGATGATGGCAACATCCTTCACCGTGACGCGTAAGCGGGTGTAGCAGTTATCCACAACCTCAATATTTTCCCGGCCGCCCAAGCCCACCACGATGGACTCGCCCAGCCCGTCGTTAATGCCTTTCGCCTGGTACTCCTGCTTGCTGTAGAGGCGTGTCTCCTGATCTTCATCCTCACGGCCCGGCGTTTTCATGTTGAAACGCAGGATCAGGAAGCGGAACACCACGAAGTAGAGGGCAAACATGATCAGCCCAACCACGATGTACATCGGCCAGTTGGATTTCTCGGTGCCGAGCGGCAGGTTGTAGAGAATGAAATCGATAATCCCGTTGGCACCGATGGCATGAACGCCCAGCAGCGAGAACAGCATCATGCCAATACCGGTCAGGACCGCATGCACCACGAACAGTAGCGGGGCGACGAACAGGAAGGAGAATTCAATCGGTTCGGTTACGCCGACCAGCAGCGAGGTCAGCGCCGCCGGGATCAAAATGGCTTTCGCAACGGCTTTACGCTCCGGCTTCGCAGTCATGTACATCGCCAGCGCGGCGGCGGGCAGGCCGAACATCTTGCTGATGCCGCGCGCGTCCCACACTACCGTGCTGCTGAGCTGCTTCACGTCCGGGCAGGCCATCTCGGCGAAGTAGATATTGCGCGCCCCCTGGTAAGCCGTGCCGCACACCTCCTGCGTGCCCCCCAGTTCGGTATACAGGAACGGCGTATAAACCAGATGGTGCAGGCCGGTCGGCACCAGAATGCGCTCAAGGAAACCGTAGATCGCCACCCCGAACGGGCCGGAGCCTTTAATTGCCAGCGCCAGGGCGCTAATGCCATGCTGGGCAAACGGCCAGAGTTCGCTCATTACCACGCCGAGCAGCATAGAGACGGGCAATATGACAATCGCCACAAAACAGTGGCCGGAGTAAATCGCCATCGCGCCGTTAAACTGTACGCCGGAGTATTTGTTGTACAGATAACCGGAGAGCGCCCCGGTCAGGATCCCGGCGAAAACGCCCATCTCCAGCACCTGAACGCCCAGCACCATGCTTTGCCCGGCGGCTTTCATCTGCTCAGCAGGGGCAAGCTCGCCCTGCAGCTGCAGCGTCACGTTCATGGCGTTGATAAAGACCACGAAAGTCACCAGACCAATCAGCGCCGCGTAGCCTTTATCGCGCGTCGCCAGACCAATCGGGATCCCGACGGCAAACACCAGCGCCAGGTTGACCAGCACCGACACGGCAGATTTGGCGATCAGCTGGCCGATACTCTGGATAAGCGGATGGCCAAGGAACGGCAGGTATTCGGCCAGGTTACCGTTGCCCAGCACATTGCCAAAGGCGATAAACAGACCGACAATCGGTAAGATAAGTACCGGTCCGTATAATGATTTTCCGAAATTTTGTAGGGCGTTCACGGCTCGTTTCATGGCTTTCTCTCTTTTTGAACCGCGCACTCGGGGTGCGTCATGGTCATAAAACTAGCAGGCTCTGAGCGAACATATCCAGCTATCTTCTTGTTTTAAAAACAAATGACGTAAAAGGTAACATGTGACGTTATGCGCTGTGATCGCGGTTCCATCCCGGTGTAGCGGCGTGATGCCATTCTGCGAGGCGCTTTCCAGATTCTTAAATTGGACTTTTTGAATTAACGAAACTTGCGGATAATACTTATCCGGACGACGACCAACAGGCCCCCTCAGGCCAGGGACACAGGATGAAACCGTTTCGCTTAGCCGCGATCTCTCTCGCGCTGCTCACCACCTTTACGCTTGTCGGCTGTGATAACAGCGACGATAAACCTCAGGCTGCGGCTCCCGCAGCATCCACCGCATCAACACCGAAAGCCGCGGAAAAGCCCGACGCTGAAAAGCTGGCTAAAATGGCCGCCCAGAGTCAGGGAAAAGCGCTGACTCTGCTTGATGCGTCTGAAGTGCAACTGGACGGCGCCGCTACGCTGGTGCTGACCTTCTCTGTCCCGCTGGATCCGGAACAGGATTTCGCGAAGACGGTTCACGTCGTGGATAAGAAAAGCGGCAAAGTTGACGGGGCGTGGGAACTTGCGCCTAACCTGAAAGAGCTGCGCCTGCGCCATCTGGAGCCAAACCGTAATCTGGTTATCACCGTGGATCGTGGCCTGGTGGCGCTAAACAAAGCGACCTTTGGCATTGATTATGAAAAAGCCCTGACCACGCGAGATATAGAGCCGTCGGTCGGTTTCGCCAGCCGCGGCTCGCTGCTGCCGGGCAAAGTGGTGGAAGGGCTGCCGGTGATGGCGCTTAACGTCAACAATGTGGACGTCAATTTCTACCGCGTGAAGCCCGAATCGCTGGCCTCGTTTGTCAGCCAGTGGGAGTACCGCAACTCGCTGACCAACTGGGAATCTGACAATCTGCTGAAGATGGCGGAATTGGTCTATACCGGTCGTTTTGACCTCAACCCGGCGCGCAACACGCGTGAAAAACTGCTCCTGCCGCTTAAAGATATCAAGCCGCTTCAGCAGTCCGGCGTTTATATCGCCGTCATGAACCAGGCAGGGCACTACAACTACAGCAATGCCGCAACGCTCTTTACCCTGAGCGATATCGGTTTGTCTGCTCACCGGTATCATAACCGGCTGGACATTTTCACCCAAAGCCTGGAAAACGGTGCGGCGCAGTCCGGCGTCACCGTCACGCTGCTGAATGACAAAGGTCAGACGCTCGCCGAAGCCAGCAGCGACGCCGACGGCCATGCGAAGCTTGAAACAGACAAAGAAGCCGCGCTGATCCTCGCCAGCAAAGACGGCCAGACTACGCTGCTCGATCTCAAGCTCCCAGCGCTCGACCTGGCAGAGTTCGACATCGCCGGTAGCCCCGGCTTCAGCAAGCAATTCTTTATGTTTGGCCCACGCGATCTCTATCGTCCGGGTGAAACGGTGATCCTTAACGGCCTGCTGCGCGACAGCGACGGAAAACCGCTTCCCGATCAGCCCGTGAAGCTTGACGTGCTGCGCCCGGACGGGCAGGTGGCACGCACGATCGTTGTTCAGCCTGAGAACGGCCTCTACCGCTTCAATTACGCGCTGGATAGCGGTGCCCAGACCGGCATGTGGCATATTCGCGCGAATATCGGTGATAACCAGCAGCGCCTGTGGGATTTCCACGTCGAAGATTTTATGCCCGAGCGTATGGCGCTCAATCTGACGGGACAAAAAGCACCGGTTTCCCCACAGGATGAGGTGGACTTCAACATCGTGGGCTATTACCTGTATGGCGCTCCGGCCAACGGCAATTCTCTTCAGGGCCAGCTTTTCCTGCGTCCGCTGCGTGAGGCCGTTGCTGCGCTGCCCGGCTTCCAGTTTGGTGATATTGCGGAAGAAAACCTGAGCCGCAGTCTGGATGAAGTGCAGCTTACGCTGGATGAGCAGGGGCACGGGCAGGTCACCATCGAAAGCCAGTGGAAAGAGGTACACTCGCCTCTGCAGCTGATCCTGCAGGCGAGCCTGCTGGAATCAGGCGGTCGTCCGGTGACGCGCCGCGCGGAGCAGGCTATCTGGCCGGCGGCGCAACTGCCGGGTATCCGTCCGCAGTTCGCCAGTAAGGCGGTCTACGACTACCGTACCGATACCACCGTCAACCAACCGATCGTCGACGAGAACGGCAACGCCAGCTTTGACATCGTCTATGCCGATGCCAGCGGCGCGAAAAAAGCGGTGTCCGGCTTACAGGTACGCCTGATCCGTGAACGCCGTGACTATTTCTGGAACTGGTCCGAGAGCGAAGGCTGGCAGTCTCAGTTTGATCAAAAAGAGCTGATTGAGGGCGAGCAGGAGCTTAGCCTTAAGGCCGATGAAACCGGCAAAGTCACCTTCCCGGTGGAGTGGGGCTCATACCGACTGGAAGTGAAAGCGCCTGATGATGTGGTCAGCAGCGTGCGCTTCTGGGCAGGTTACAGCTGGCAGGATAACAGCGACGGCACGGGTGCGGCGCGCCCTGACCGCGTGACCCTGAAACTGGATAAACCGGCCTATCAGCCAGGCGATACCATCCAGCTGCACATTGCAGCGCCAGCCGCAGGTAAGGGCTATGCCATGATCGAATCCAGCGAAGGACCGCTGTGGTGGAAAGAGATCGACGTACCGGCAAACGGGCTCGATCTTTCCATTCCGGTGGATAAAGCCTGGAAACGTCACGATCTCTATCTCAGTACGCTGGTGGTGCGTCCTGGCGATAAATCCAAATCCGCCACGCCGAAGCGCGCGGTTGGTCTGCTGCATCTGCCGATGGGCGACGAAAATCGCCGCCTGAACATTGCGCTGGATAACCCGCAGAAAATGCGTCCAAACCAGACGCTCTCTGTGAAAGTGAAAGCCAGCGTAAAAGAGGGGGCGGTTCCGCAGAGAGTGAACGTGCTGGTCTCGGCGGTGGACAGCGGCGTGCTGAACATTACCGATTACGTTACGCCAGATCCATGGCAGGCCTTCTTCGGCCAGAAGCGTTACGGCGCCGATATCTATGATATCTACGGCCAGGTCATTGAAGGGCAGGGCCGCATGGCCGCGCTGCGTTTCGGTGGTGACGGCGATGAACTCAAGCGCGGCGGTAAACCGCCGGTGAACCACGTCACCATTATTGCCCAACAGGCTCAGCCGGTTACGCTGGATGCCAACGGAGAAGGCACCGTTACGCTGCCGATTGGTGATTTCAACGGCGAACTGCGTCTGATGGCGCAGGCGTGGACGGAAGATGATTTCGGCAGCAGCGAAAGCAAGGTTGTGGTGGCCGCGCCGGTTATTACCGAGCTTAATACTCCGCGCTTCCTGGCAAGTGGAGATACCTCACGGCTGACGTTGGATCTCACTAACCTGACCGACAAACCGCAATCGCTGAACGTCGCTCTGAGCGCGACAGGAAAAGTGTCGCTGGAAGGTGCACAGCCGCAGCCGGTTCAGTTGCCGCCGGGCGCGCGCAGTACCCTGTTTATTCCGGTGCGTGCGCTGGAGGGTTATGGCGACGGTGAGGTGACGGCGCAGGTTACCGGCCTGGAGCTTCCGGGCGAAACCTTTGCCCCGCAGCAGAAGAGCTGGAAAATTGGCGTACGTCCGGCATTCCCGGCGCAGACGGTCAATACCGGTGCCATGCTGAACCCCGGCGAGTCCTGGAACGCACCGGCGCAGCACAGCAACGGTTTCTCTCCTGCCACCCTGCAGGGGCAACTGCTGCTGAGCGGCAAACCACCGCTCAACCTGGCGCGCTATATTCGTGAACTGCAGGCGTATCCGTATGGCTGCCTGGAGCAGACCACCAGCGGCCTGTTCCCGTCACTCTATACCAACGCCGCGCAGCTTACCGCGCTTGGTATAAAAGGAGATACCGATGACCAGCGCCGTGCTGCCATTGATATTGGGATCTCCCGTCTGCTGCAGATGCAGCGTGATGATGGCGGTTTTGCCTTGTGGGATAAAAATGGCCCTGAAGAGTACTGGCTGACCGCCTATGTGACTGACTTCCTGGTGCGCGCGGGCGAGCAGGGTTATAGCGTACCTGCCGATGCGGTGAACAACGCCAACAACCGTCTGCTGCGCTACCTGCAGGATCCGGGCATGATGTCTATCCGCTACAGCGACGACACCCAGGCCAGCAAATTTGCCGTGCAGGCGTATGCCTCGCTGGTGCTGGCGCGTCAGCAAAAAGCCCCGCTGGGCGCGCTGCGTGAAATCTGGGAGCGCCACGGGCAGGCGGCTTCCGGCCTGCCGCTGATGCAGCTGGGCATGGCGCTCAAACTGATGGGCGATGCGCCGCGCAGCCAGCAGGCGCTGGATCTGGCGCTCAAAACACCGCGTAACGACAGAAAAACATGGATGGCCGATTACGGCAGCCCGCTTCGCGATAACGCGCTGATGCTCTCCCTTCTGGAGGAGTATAAATTGCTGCCGGATGCGCAAAATACGCTGCTGAATGCTCTTTCTGAGCAGGCATTCAGCCAGCGCTGGCTATCCACCCAGGAGAGCAATGCGCTGTTCCTGGCCGGACGTTCGCTGCAAGCCCTGTCAGGCGCATGGCAGGCGAAAACCACGTTGTCTGATACCGCATCAGGCGGCGATAAGGCGCAGGTACAAAACGTAAGCGGCGACCAGCTTGGTGCGCTTCAGGTAACCAATACCGGCACGGCACCGCTGTGGGTACGTCTGGACAGCACCGGCTATCCGGAATATGCGCCTCAGCCGAGTTCCAACGTGCTGCAGGTTGAACGTCATATCCTGGCAACCGATGGCAGCAGCAAATCGCTCTCTTCGCTGAAGAGCGGTGAACTGGTGCTGGTCTGGCTTGAAGTGAAAGCCAGCCAGAACGTTCCGGATGCGCTGGTTGTGGATCTCCTCCCTGCTGGTCTGGAGCTGGAAAACCAGAACCTGGCGAGCAGCAGCGCAAGCCTGCAGGACAGCGGCAGCGAAGTGCAGAACCTGCTCAGCCAGATGCAGCAGGCGGACATTCAGCACATGGAGTTCCGCGACGACCGCTTTGTGGCCGCCGTGCCGGTAAACGAAGGTCAGCCGGTTACGCTGGTTTATCTGGCCCGTGCCGTAACGCCGGGCACCTACCAGGTGCCGGTTCCGATGGTGGAGTCTATGTACGTTCCGCAGTGGCGGGCAACGGGTGCGGCCAGCGGCCCGCTGATTGTTGTTCCGTAATATGCTGATAGCGCGTCTGACACGCTCCCGCTGGCTTTGGCTGGCGGGAGCGCTTCTCGTTTTAGGGGGGCTGATTGTCGCCGCCGACCGCCTGTGGCCGCTGCCTCTGAAAGAGGTTAACCCCGCACGAGTTGTGGTGGACGAGAAGGGCGCGCCGCTCTGGCGTTTTGCCGACAGCGAAGGCATCTGGCGCTACCCCGTGACCATTGAAGAGGTTTCTCCCCGTTATCTTGAGGCTCTGATCCAGTACGAAGATCGCTGGTTCTGGGAGCATCCGGGCGTAAACCCGCTCTCTGTCCTGCGCGCCGCCTGGCAGGATCTCAGTTCCGGAAGAGTGGTTTCGGGAGGAAGCACGCTTACCATGCAGGTGGCACGCCTGCTGGATCCGCATTCGCGCACCTTTGGCGGCAAAATTCGCCAGCTCTGGCGGGCGATGCAGCTGGAATGGCACCTCTCTAAGCGTGACATTCTTACGCTCTATCTCAATCGTGCTCCGTTTGGCGGCACGCTGCAGGGCGTGGGAGCAGCAAGCTGGACCTACCTTGGGAAACCCCCGTCGCAGCTGAGCTACTCCGACGCGGCGTTGCTGGCGGTACTGCCGCAGGCACCCAGCCGTCTGCGCCCGGATCGCTGGCCCGAGCGGGCCGAAGCGGCACGCAACAAAGTGCTCGATCGCATGATGATTCAGGGCGTCTGGTCAGCAAAGCAGGTGAAGGAGTCCCGTGAAGAGCCGGTATGGCTGGCTCCCCGGCAGATGCCGCAGCTGGCGCCGCTCTTTGCACGCATGATGCTCGGCAAAAGCCGCGACACAAAAATTGTCACTACGCTGGATGCCGGACTGCAACGGCAGCTGGAAGAGCTGGCGATGAACTGGAAATCCCGCCTGCCGGCACGCAGTTCGCTGGCGATGATCGTGGTCGATCATACCGACATGAAGGTGCGCGGCTGGGTGGGATCGGTGGATATCAACGATGACAGTCGTTTTAGCCACGTGGATATGGTCAACGCGATCCGATCGCCGGGATCGGTGTTAAAACCCTTTATTTACGGTATGGCGCTGGACGATGGCCTGATCCATCCCGCCTCGCTGCTTCAGGACGTGCCCAGAAAAACCGGTGATTATCGCCCAGGAAATTTTGACAGCGGGTTCCACGGGCCGGTCAGCATGAGTGAAGCGCTGGTGCGCTCGCTCAACCTGCCAGCCGTCCAGGTGCTGGAAGCCTACGGTCCCAAACGGTTTGCCGGGATGCTGAGTAACGCAGGCCTGCCGCTGATCCTGCCTGCCGGAGCGCAGCCGAATCTGTCGCTGATCCTGGGTGGCGCAGGCGCGAGGCTGGCGGATATCGCCGCCGCGTACAGCGCCTTTGCAAGGCATGGCAAGGCGGGCCGGCTGCGCTTACAGCCGGGCAACCCGCTAACTGAACGCCCGCTGTTATCGCCAGGTTCGGCGTGGATTATTCGCCGTATTCTGGCGAATGAAGCGCAGCCGCTGCCGGACAGTGCGCTGCCGCAAATTGCGCCGCTGGCGTGGAAAACGGGCACCAGCTATGGCTACCGCGATGCCTGGGCCATCGGTCTGAATGCCCGGTATGTAATAGGTATCTGGACAGGGCGACCTGACGGCACGCCGGTAGCGGGGCAGTTTGGTTTTGCCAGCGCGGTTCCGCTATTAAACCAGGTGAATAACCTGCTTCAGTCACGCTCGACAATAGACGAGGCCCGCCTGCCGCGCGATCCGCGCCCGGAAAGCGTTGGGCGGGGCGTGATCTGTTGGCCGGGCGGCCAGTCGCTGCCGGAAGGCAGTGAAAACTGTCGGCGTCGTCTTTCGACCTGGCTGCTCGAAGGGAGTGAACCACCCACGCTGCTGCTGCCGGAACAGGAAGGCATTCGCGGCATTCGTTTCCCGGTCTGGCTGGATAAAACGGGCAAGCGTGTGGCGGCAGATTGCCCTGATGCCACAGAAAAAGTTCTCGACGTCTGGCCGCTGCCGCTGGAGCCGTGGCTGCCCGCAGCGGAAAAAAGGGCTGCGCGTCTTCCTGCGAGATCGACGCTCTGCCCGCCGCTGGATAATAACAATGCAGCACCGCTTATGATTTCGGGTATCAGAGAGGGGGCTGTTATTAAGCGACTCCCTGGTGAAGGGAACGTGACGCTATCTGTTATTACGACTGGAGGAGAAGGTGGGCGTTGGTGGTTTTTAAATGGAGAACCGTTAGAAGGCCGCAATAATACTCATTCATTAAAATTATATTTGCCTGGCGAATATCAATTACTTGTAATGGATGACTCAGGACAAACGGCGACGGTGAATTTTCAATTAGACCGTTAAGTGTTACCCCCGAAGAGTTAGTTTGATAATTATCAATATTCGTTCCTGAAAAAAAACGAGAATGCGTTTTTATTTTAAGGAACGAGCAATGAAGAAAAATAAAAATCAGGGAGAGGGGCTTATTCCCGCGCTATCCCGGCGTCATTTTATTCAGGCAGGGTCGGCGCTCGCCGCCCTTCCTTTTGTAGCGACAACAGGTAAAGCACAGGCACAGAGTACGGCGGCAACACACGCGACGCCTGAAGAAAAAGTGGTGCAAACCTGCAGCACGTTTGACTGCGGCGGTAAATGTGATATTCGCGCTCACGTTAGTGAGGGCGTTGTTACCCGAATTTCAACGCGTCCGGACAATGCGTTAGATCCGCAGATGCCGATAATGCGCGCCTGCGTTCGTGGCCGCGCTTATCGGAAATTTGTTTATCATCCCGATCGGCTTAAATATCCAATGAAACGCGTGGGTAAACGTGGCGAAGGAAAATTCGAGCGTATTACCTGGGATGAAGCCACCACTCTTATTGCGAATCAATTAAAAACGATTACACAAAAATACGGCGCTGCCTCACGCTATGTGCATGTGGGCACTGCGGTATCCGGCGGAACGTTTTCCGGCGATAAAATGGTTCGTCGTCTGCTCAACTTAACTGGCGGCTATCTCGAAAGCTATCACTCAGTCAGTATGGGCAACACGGCGGCAGCCACGCCGTATACCTACGGCACTGCCGCCAGCGGCAGCTCTCTGGACACGCTGCTGGACACCAAACTGGTCATTCTCTGGGGACATAACCCGACGGAAACGATCTTTGGTCACAGCAACTACTTCTATCAGAAGATGAAGCAAAACGGCACGCGCTTTATCGTTGTCGATCCGCGCTATTCCGATACGGTTTCCTCCCTGGCTGACCAGTGGATCCCGCTGCTTCCCACAACAGACAACGCCCTGATGGACGCCATGATGTACACGATCGTCACGGAGAATCTGCACGATCGCGACTTCATCCAGCGCTATACCCTGGGCTTTGACGAAGCATCCATGCCGGAAGGCGTTCCGGCCAATGAATCCCTTATGGCTTATCTGAGCGGCGCAAAAGATGGCGTGGCGAAAACGCCCGAGTGGGCAGAGAAAATCACCCACGTGCCTGCGCAGACCATTCGTCAGCTGGCGCGCGACTACGCAACCACCAAACCCGCCGCGCTGATTCAGGGCTGGGGACCGCAGCGCCATAACTGCGGCGAGCGCACCGCGCGCGGCTCGACGTTACTGGCAACGCTGACGGGTAACGTTGGGGTGAAGGGCGGCTGGGCGGCAGGCTATGGCGGCTGCGCTAATCGTAAATTTGCTACCGGGCCGGAGATGCCGGATAACCCGGTAAAAGCCAAAATATCGGTGATGAACTGGGTGCAGGCCGCCGATGATGCTTCTAAGGTAACGGCGGAAGACGGCCTGAAGGATGCAGAGAAGCTGGACAGCAATATCCGCATCCTCTTCTCGCTGGCGGGAAATTATCTGGCTAACCAGAACCCGGATCTGCATCAGGCGACGCGCGTGCTGGAAGACGAGTCGAAAATCGAGTTTATCGTCGCAAGTGATCTGTTTATGACGCCGAGCGCCAGATACGCCGATCTTCTCCTGCCGGAAACCAGCTTTATGGAACGCTGGAATATCGGCGAAACCTGGGGCACGGCAAGCTATCTGATCCTGTCGGAAAAGCTGATTGAACCTGAATTCGAACGCCGTTCAGACTACGACTGGCTGCGGGAAGTTGCTGCTAAGCTTGGCGTCGAACCTGCATTCAGCGAGGGCCGTGACGAAAAAGCGTGGATTGAGCACATCTGGGAGCAGACGCGGCTCTCCATGCCAGATGAAAACCTGCCGGACTTCGCGACGCTACAAAAGACGCGCCAGCATCTTTTCAAAAGCGCGCCGTTCGTCGCTTTTGAAGACAATATTCGCGATCCGCAAAATCATCCGTTCCCGACGCCGTCCGGGAAAATTGAGATCTTCTCGAAGCGTCTGTACGACATGCACCATCCGGAGATTCCGGCGCTATCGCACTACGTGCCTGCCCATGAAGGGCCGGAAGACGAACTGGCGAAAACCTTCCCGCTGCAGCTGATCACCTGGAAAGGGAAAAACCGTGCTAACTCAACCCAGTACGCCAACCCGTGGCTGATTGAGGCGCAGCAGCAAAAGCTGTGGATCAACCCGCAGGACGCGCAAAAGCGCGGCATTTCCCAGGGGGATACCGTGCGCATTCATAACGCGCGCGGCATTTGTGAAATTCCGGCTGAGGTCACGCCGCGCATCATTCCGGGCGTTGTTGCCATGCAGGCAGGCGCCTGGTGGCAGCCGGACGAACAGGGCGTCGATAAAGGCGGCTGCGCGAACGTGCTCAGCTCTGCCCGTATTACCGCGCTTGCGAAAGGGAATTCCCATCAAACCATGCTGGTGGAGGTAGCTAAAGCATGAGTCAGTTTAAACACTACGCGCCGGTGAGCGATAAACAGCTGGGTTTCTATATTGACTCTTCCCGCTGCTCGGGCTGCAAGGCATGCCAGGTGGCGTGCAAAGACAAAAACAACCTTGAGGTCGGACGTCGTTTCCGTCGCGTATACGAAGTCAACGGCGGGAATTTCATCCCAACCGGGCAGGGCGGCGTTAGCAACAACGTTTTTGCCTACACGCTCTCTATTTCCTGTAACCACTGTGCGGACCCGATCTGCACCAAAAACTGTCCGACCACCGCAATGCACAAGCGTCCGGGCGACGGCATCGTGCGCGTTGATACGGACAAGTGCGTTGGCTGCGGCTACTGCGCGTGGTCTTGCCCTTACGGCGCGCCACAGCTCAACGAGCAGACCGGGCAGATGTCCAAATGCGATTTTTGCGTGGATCTGCAGGCAAAGGGCGAGCAGCCCGTCTGCGTGGCAACCTGTCCGCTTGAGGCGATCAAATTTGGGCCTATTGATGAACTTCGGGCGAAATACGGTGCGGTATGCGATGTGAAGGGCTTGCCGGATTCCTCGATTACAAAACCGAACCTGGTGATCAAAGCGCATCAGGGCGCAGAGAAAGAGGGGAAACGTCATGCATGAGTTACCGCTGCTGATTTTTACGCTGTTCCTGCAGGGATCGGTTGGCGTGACGCTCTGGCTGGCGTTCGGGGGGGCGCATACTACACCGCGTAGCGCGCTGCTGCCTGCCGCTGGGGCGTTTGTGCTGGCGAGCCTGGGGCTGCTCGCCTCAGCGCTGCATATGGGCTATCCGCTCAATGCCCTGAACGCGCTACGCCACGTCTCCAGCTCGTGGCTGAGCCGTGAGATTATCTTCGCCAGCCTTTACCTGGCGGCGCTTGGCCTCGCCGTGCTGCTGATGTTTTCCAATAAGCCAGGCTGGAAGCTGCTTTTGGCCGTGGCGGGTCTTGTCGGGCTGGTGGACGTGTTCTGCATGGCACAAATCTACATGCACGCGTCCGTGGTGACCTGGCAGCACATTAACACGCTGGTACTGTTTATCGGCTCGGTGGGTATCATCGGTTCAGCCTGCATGGCAGTTGGGATGCGTTCCCAGACTACCCTGCGTGCGGCGGTTGTCATTATCACGCTGGTGGTGCTTGTGCGTCTGGTGATGCAGCCCGTCTGGCTGGCAGACATCACTGCCATGGACAATACCGTGGTGACGTTCCCTCACGCTCCGCTACGGATGCTCGAACAGCTGCGCGCGGTACATCTGCTGAGCTGGTGCGTGTCCGTTGCAGGTATGCTCTGCTTTGCTGCGGGCGGCCTGAAAGCGGCGCGCGGCACGCTGCTGCTGGGCAGCGCCTTGCTGATTGTGGGTGAGCTGATGCTGCGCTTCGTTTTCTTCAGTATTGGCTGATGGGCAGATTGACGTTTGCCCCGGCGATGGACGTGACGCATGCGTGCGTCCGTCGCCGTTTTCGCCACGCTTCCTGCTGCGCCTGCGCGGACGTTTGTCCAGCGCAGGCTTTTTCTTTTACGGAAACCGGCGTCTCGGTTGATGAAAATCGCTGTATTGAATGCGGTGACTGCCTGTTCGTCTGCCCCTCCGGGGCCATTACCGGCATCGCGCCGCGAAAGCGATTTCTGCGTGGAGATATCCTTGTTGGGCCTTTTACTGAACGCGCACCTGGGGTGAATGAGCTGCTGCTGTGGCACGCGCAACGCCAGGTTCGTTTTATCAGTATCGACGCAGAGCAATACCCTGACTGGCTGCTGGCGCTTGCCCGGCTTAATCTTGCGCTTCGTCGCCGTGGTGAAGCGGAGTGGGGGTTTAAGCTCATACCGATCGGCGAGGTGAATATCGCTCGTCGTGCGCTGATGCACGTTCCCCGCGAGGATGTAAAAGCCTGTCGCGTTTCCCCGGGGCCGCGGGAGCTGCGCAGGGCATTCTCGACGTTTAGCGAGTCAGATATCGCACTCGATATTAATAAGTGCGTGCTGTGCGGTGCGTGCTGGCGAAGCTGCCCGGAAAACGCGATTCGGTTTGAGAACGCCGCGCTGGTGGTGGAGACCGGGCGCTGTACCGGCTGCGGTGGCTGTGAGGCAGTATGTCAGCACGAGGCGATCAACGTCGCAGAAACAGATGGACCGGCAAAAAACGTGGCCACTCCCGCATATAAAGCAGTTTGCCTGACGTGCCAGCGCCAGTTCTGGTCATTTACGCCTGATGAAAAGCAGTGCCCGCTCTGTTTACGCCATCGACACGGTATGCGAAATCCGGCCTGTTGCTAATCTTCGTCTCATTTTAAAAAAATGTTATGCAGAACCATAGGCAATGGCGCTATTGCTCTTTATAATCCGCGCCACACCATACTCAGGTATGCAAAACAACAGAACATTTTACAGAGGTTATCAATGGCTATTGAACGTACTTTTTCCATCATCAAACCAAACGCGGTGGCAAAAAACGTTATTGGCAGCATCTTCGCTCGCTTTGAATCAGCAGGGTTTAAGATCGTTGGCACCAAAATGCTGCACCTGACCGTTGAGCAGGCTCGCGGTTTCTACGCTGAGCACGAAGGTCGTCCATTCTTTGACGGCCTGGTGGAGTTCATGACCTCCGGTCCAATCGTGGTCTCCGTGCTGGAAGGCGAAAACGCAGTACAGCGTCACCGCGATCTGCTGGGTGCAACCAACCCGGACAACGCGCTGGCAGGTACCCTGCGCGCTGACTACGCGGACAGCTTCACCGAGAACGGCACCCACGGTTCCGACTCCGTTGAGTCTGCCGCACGCGAAATCGCGTTCTTCTTCGCTGAAGGCGAAGTGTGCCCGCGCACTCGCTAATAATTTCGTAAATGCCGCGTGCAAACGTGGCATCCCTGCGCCAGACTTTGTACAATGCAACGCCCCGGACGAGCAGACTGCTTACCGGGGCGTTTCTTTTCAACCCACCAAGGGCCACAACGTGTAACAACGAGGCCGGAAAAAATTATGTCTGAACTAGTGAATACCTCCGAAGTCGCCATTCCTGCGGTTCCCAATAAAAATGGAAAAATTAACCTGCTGGACCTGAACCGTCAGCAGATGCGCGAGTTCTTTAAAGATATGGGTGAGAAGCCGTTTCGTGCCGATCAGGTAATGAAATGGATGTACCACTACTGCAGCGACAACTTTGATGAGATGACCGACATCAACAAAGTGCTGCGCAACAAGCTCAAAGAAGTGGCTGAAATCCGCGCGCCGGAGGTGGTGGAAGAGCAGCGCTCGGCAGACGGCACCATCAAATGGGCGATTGCCGTAGGCGATCAGCGCGTTGAAACCGTCTACATCCCGGAAGACGATCGTGCCACGCTGTGCGTCTCTTCTCAGGTGGGCTGTGCGCTGGAGTGCAAATTCTGCTCTACGGCTCAGCAAGGTTTTAACCGTAACCTTCGCGTGTCTGAAATCATCGGTCAGGTCTGGCGTGCCGCGAAGATCGTGGGTGCGGCAAAAGTGACCGGCACGCGTCCGATCACCAACGTGGTAATGATGGGAATGGGCGAACCGCTGCTGAACCTGACCAACGTGGTGCCGGCGATGGAAATCATGCTGGATGACTTCGGTTTTGGCCTGTCCAAGCGCCGCGTGACGCTGTCTACCTCAGGCGTTGTGCCTGCGCTGGATAAGCTCGGCGACATGATTGACGTTGCGCTGGCTATCTCCCTGCACGCGCCAAACGATGAAATTCGTGACGAAATTGTACCGATTAACAAAAAGTACAATATCGAAACCTTCCTCGCTGCCGTGCGTCGCTACCTGGAGAAATCCAACGCAAACCAGGGCCGCGTCACCATCGAGTACGTGATGCTGGACCACGTCAACGACGGTACTGAGCACGCGCATCAGCTGGCTGAACTGCTGAAGGATACGCCATGCAAAATCAACCTGATCCCATGGAACCCGTTCCCGGGCGCGCCGTATGGCCGTAGCTCGAACAGCCGTATCGACCGTTTCTCCAAGGTGCTGATGGAGTATGGTTTCACCACCATCGTGCGTAAAACCCGCGGTGATGATATTGATGCTGCATGCGGACAGTTGGCCGGTGACGTCATTGACCGTACCAAACGTACCCTGCGTAAACGCATGCAGGGCGAGACCATTGCGGTTAAAGCTGTTTGATTATTATGCATCACGGCGCATTATCTACGCTGTGATGCATAATCTGACTGAATAATCAGTCAGATTCGTGACGTTTGATTAATAATTACGGTGCGTTTCATATGAGTTTCGGGCAGTATGTAACGACGTAACAACAGTTTAGCCACGCGGGCAGAGCTGCACTGTCATCTACCGGCTGACAGTCTTATACTGTCTGTTCAAGGTTAACTGACCTGAAGTTTCGCGGTGCGGGCGGCATTGTGACTCACCGGCACCTGAACCCTTTTTTTCACGTACCAGTAGTTGTAGCGAATGAATACTGAAGCCACTCACGACCAACATGAAGCACTCTCCACTGGCGTTCGTCTTCGCAACGCCCGTGAACAACTCGGACTCAGCCAGCAAGCTGTTGCAGAACGCTTGTGCCTGAAAGTTTCCACGGTTCGCGATATTGAAGAAGATAAGGCGCCAGCCGATCTGGCTTCAACATTTCTGCGCGGCTATATCCGCTCTTACGCAAAACTGGTGCACATCCCCGAAAACGAATTACTGCCAATGATGGAGAAGCAGGCACCGGTTCGTGCAGCAAAAGTTGCCCCGATGCAAACTTTCTCTCTGGGGAAACGTCGTAAAAAACGTGATGGCTGGCTGATGAGCTTTACCTGGCTGGTGCTGTTTGTTGTTGTCGGCCTGACTGGCGCATGGTGGTGGCAAAACCATAAGGCGCAGCAGGAAGAGATCACCACGATGGCCGATCAATCCTCCGCTGAACTCAATCAGGCGAGCAATGGTGGTGCCCAGAGCGTTCCGCTTAACACCGACGGTGCGGCGGCCTCAAGCGAGCCGCAAACAACGGCTCCGGCAACCGATGCAGCACAGGCTCCGGCCGCAACGGCGAACACCGCTGCGCCTCAGGCTCAGGATCAAAACGCGGTCGTCGCCCCTTCTCAGGCAAATGTCGATACTGCGGCGAACGTCCCTGCAGCGACTCAGCCGGCGAACAACGCCGCTGCGTCCCTGCCGACCGACCCGGCGGCAACCGCCGCGCCAGCCGCCGATCCAAACGCGCTGGTGATGAACTTCACGGCTGACTGTTGGCTGGAAGTGACTGACGCGACAGGTAAAAAACTGTTCAGCGGCCTGCAGCGGAAAGATGGCACGTTAAACCTAACGGGTCAGGCACCTTACAAACTTAAAATCGGCGCTCCGGCAGCGGTACAGATCCAGTATCAAGGAAAACCTGTCGACCTGAGCCGCTTTATCAGAACTAACCAGGTTGCACGTCTTACCGTTAATGCCGAACAATCAGCAGCACAGTAACAGACGGGCAACGCGGGAGATTTTTCATGCATAACCAGGCTCCGATTCAACGTAGAAAATCGAAACGGATTTACGTTGGGAATGTGCCAGTCGGCGATGGGGCACCTATCGCCGTCCAGTCGATGACCAATACGCGTACCACGGATGTGGAAGCAACGGTCAACCAAATCAAAGCATTAGAGCGTGTAGGCGCGGACATTGTTCGCGTCTCAGTGCCCACGATGGATGCCGCTGAGGCGTTCAAGCTGATCAAACAGCAGGTCAGCGTGCCGCTGGTTGCAGATATCCACTTCGACTACCGTATCGCGCTGAAAGTTGCTGAATACGGCGTTGATTGCCTGCGTATTAACCCGGGCAACATCGGCAATGAAGAACGCATTCGCATGGTGGTTGACTGCGCCCGCGACAAAAACATTCCAATCCGTATCGGCGTGAACGCCGGCTCTCTGGAAAAAGATCTGCAGGAAAAATATGGCGAGCCAACGCCGCAGGCGCTGCTCGAATCCGCCATGCGTCACGTCGGTCATCTTGATCGTCTTAACTTCGATCAGTTCAAGGTCAGCGTAAAAGCCTCTGACGTTTTCCTGGCCGTTGAATCGTATCGTCTGCTGGCAAAACAGATCGACCAGCCTCTGCATCTCGGGATCACCGAAGCGGGCGGCCTGCGTAGCGGTTCGGTGAAGTCTGCGATCGGCCTGGGCCTGCTGCTCTCCGAAGGGATCGGCGACACCCTGCGCGTCTCGCTGGCGGCGGATCCGGTAGAAGAGATCAAGGTCGGTTTCGATATTCTGAAATCGCTGCGTATCCGATCGCGTGGGATCAACTTCATTGCCTGCCCAACCTGTTCGCGTCAGGAATTTGACGTGATCGGCACGGTGAATGCCCTGGAACAGCGTCTGGAAGACATCATCACCCCGATGGACGTCTCCATCATCGGCTGTGTCGTGAACGGTCCGGGTGAAGCGCTGGTCTCAACCCTGGGCGTAACCGGCGGTAACAAGAAAAGTGGTCTCTATGAAGATGGCGTTCGTAAAGATCGTCTGGATAATAGCGACATGATTGACCAGCTTGAAGCCCGCATCCGCGCCAAAGCCGCGATGATGGACGAGACACAGCGTATCAGCGTTCAGCAGGTTGAAAAATAACGTGATGGGAAGCGTGCCGCTTCCCATGTATGATTGAACCCATTCTTTGGGTTTTTTTTGTATATAGAAAGAGAATAAACGTGGCAAAAAACATTCAAGCCATCCGCGGCATGAACGATTACCTGCCTGGCGAAACCGCCATCTGGCAGCGCATTGAAGGCACACTGAAGCAGGTGCTCGGCAGCTACGGTTACAGCGAAATCCGTTTGCCGATTGTAGAGCAGACCCCGTTATTCAAACGCGCGATCGGTGAAGTGACCGACGTGGTTGAAAAAGAGATGTACACCTTTGAGGACCGCAACGGCGACAGCCTGACCCTGCGTCCGGAAGGTACGGCGGGCTGCGTACGCGCCGGCATCGAACATGGTCTTCTGTACAATCAGGAGCAGCGCCTGTGGTATATCGGCCCGATGTTCCGCCACGAACGTCCGCAGAAAGGTCGTTATCGCCAGTTTAACCAGCTGGGTGTGGAAGTCTTTGGCCTGCAGGGCCCGGACATCGATGCCGAACTGATTATGCTGACCGCTCGCTGGTGGCGCGCCCTCGGTATCTCTGAGCACGTTTCGCTGGAACTGAACTCAATCGGTTCTCTGGAAGCGCGTGCTAACTACCGCGATGCGCTGGTGGCGTTCCTGGAGCAGCATAAAGAGAAGCTGGACGAAGATTGCAAACGTCGCATGTACAGCAACCCGCTGCGCGTGCTGGATTCCAAAAACCCTGATGTTCAGGCGCTGCTGAACGATGCCCCTGCGCTGGGTGACTACCTGGACGACGAGTCTCGCGAACACTTTACCGGCCTGTGCAAGCTGCTCGAAGCGGCGGGCATTGCCTACACCGTGAACCAGCGTCTGGTGCGCGGTCTGGACTACTACAACCGCACCGTATTTGAGTGGGTAACCACCAGCCTCGGTTCTCAGGGCACCGTGTGTGCCGGCGGCCGTTATGACGGTCTGGTTGAGCAACTGGGTGGTCGTGCGGCGCCTGCGGTTGGCTTCGCGATGGGTCTTGAGCGACTTGTTTTGCTGGTTCAGGCAGTTAATCCGGAATTTAAAGCAGATTCCGTTGTCGATATATACCTGGTGGCTTCAGGCGCGGAAACGCAGTCTGCGGCGATGCAGCTTGCCGAACGCGTGCGCGATGCGCTGCCGGGCGTTAAGCTGATGACCAACCATGGCGGCGGCAACTTCAAAAAACAGTTTGCTCGTGCCGATAAGTGGGGCGCAAGTATTGCACTGGTGCTGGGCGAGTCCGAAGTGGCTAACGGCGAAGTGGTAGTAAAAGACCTGCGCTCTGGTGAGCAGACAACGGTAACGCAGGACGGCGTTGCGGCGCACTTGCGCACTCTATTGGGCTAAGGAGAAAGACGGCGTGGAAATGTACGAGAACGAACACGATCAGGTCGACGCGATTAAACGCTTCTTTGCTGAAAACGGCAAAGCGCTGGTTGTTGGGGTTATTTTAGGTGTGGGTGCGCTGGTGGGCTGGCGTTACTGGAACAACCATCAGGCGGATTCCGCGCGCGGCGCGTCCCTGTCCTATGAAAATACCGTTAGCGCGATTCGTGCCGACCAGCCGCAAACGCTGGCTGCGGCAGAGAAATTTGCCGCTGACAACAAAAACACTTACGGTGCACTGGCAGCGCTGGAAGTGGCTCAGCAGTACGTTGATAAAAACGAACTGGATAAAGCCGCTGCTCAGCTGTCTCAGGGCCTTGCTGCTGCCAGCGATGAAAACCTGAAAGCGGTGATCAATCTGCGTCTGGCACGTATTCAGGTTCAGCAGAAAAAAGCTGACGACGCGCTGAAAACGCTCGATACCATCAAAGGCGAAGGTTTTGCTGCCATCGTTGCCGATCTGCGCGGTGAAGCACTGCTGAGCAAAGGTGACAAAGCGGGCGCGCGTAAAGCGTGGCAAGCTGGCGTAGAGAGCAAAGCGTCACCTGCGCTGAGCGAAATGATGCAGATGAAAATAAATAATTTGTCCGTCTGAGAGGGACCCGATGCAATTGCGTAAATTACTTCTGCCAGGACTGCTTTCTGTTACGTTATTAAGTGGTTGTTCACTGTTCAGTGGCGAAGAAGACGTTGTGAAAATGTCCCCACTGCCGACGGTTGAAAACCAGTTTACCCCATCCACCGCGTGGGATGTCTCCGTGGGCAGCGGGATTGGTGATTTCTATTCCAACCTTCATCCTGCGTATGCAGACAGCGTTGTCTATGCCGCTGACCGCAAAGGTACCGTGAAAGCGGTGAACGCCGATGACGGGAAAGAGGTCTGGTCCGTTAACCTGGCGGAAAAAGACGGCTGGTTCTCCCGTAAACCTGCACTGCTATCTGGCGGCCTGACCGTTTCCGGTGGGCATGTCTACGTGGGCAGCGAAAAAGCGCAGGTTTACGCGCTGAATGCCAGCGATGGTTCTGTTGCATGGCAGACCGCCGTAGCCGGTGAGTCCTTGTCACGTCCGGTTGTGAGCGACGGGCTGGTGCTGATCCATACCAGCAACGGCCAGCTGCAGGCACTGAACGAAGCGGACGGCCTGGTAAAATGGACCGTTAACCTGGATATGCCTGCGCTGTCTCTGCGCGGTGAATCCGCACCTGCAACCGCATTTGGCGCTGCCATTGTGGGCGGTGACAACGGTCGCGTGAGTGCCGTGCTGATGCAGCAGGGCCAGATGATCTGGCAGCAGCGTATCTCGCAGGCCACTGGCTCAACTGAAATCGACCGCCTGAGCGACGTAGACACTACCCCGGTTATCGTTGACGGTGTGGTTTACGCCCTGGCCTATAACGGCAACCTGACCGCGCTGGACCTGCGCAGCGGCCAGATCATGTGGAAACGTGAGCTGGGCTCTGTGAATGATTTCATCGTGGACGGTAACCGCATCTATATGGTTGACCAGAACGATCGCCTGCTGGCGCTGAGCACCGAAGGCGGCGTGACGCTGTGGACGCAAAGCGATCTGCTGCACCGTCTGCTGACCGCGCCAGTGCTGTACAACGGTAGCCTGGTGGTTGGCGACAGCGAAGGCTATATGCACTGGGTTGATCCAGAGAATGGCCGCTTCGTGGCGCAGCAGAAAGTGGACGGTTCAGGCTTCCTGACCGACCCGGTTGTGGCTGACGGCAAACTGCTGATTCAGGCAAAAGAAGGCACGCTGTACGCGATCACGCGTTAATTACCCGGCGGTTGTAGTATACTAAACGGCTCCTGTTCACTCAGGAGCCGTTTTGACATTTTTAAAAACGCCGCGAATGCGACGTTTATTTGAATTTTATGAGGCTTCAAACATGGTACCTGTGGTCGCGCTTGTCGGGCGCCCTAACGTTGGAAAATCCACTCTTTTTAACCGTTTAACACGCACCCGTGATGCGCTGGTTGCGGATTTCCCGGGGCTGACGCGTGACCGTAAGTACGGTCGTGCAGAGGTGGAAGGACGCGAGTTCATCTGTATTGATACCGGCGGTATTGATGGCACAGAAGACGGCGTTGAAACCCGCATGGCGGAACAGTCCTTGCTGGCGATCGAAGAAGCGGATGTTGTGCTGTTCATGGTGGATGCGCGCGCTGGCCTGATGCCGGCGGACTCCGCAATTGCTAAGCACCTGCGTTCTCGCGAAAAGCCAACTTTCCTGGTAGCGAACAAAACTGACGGCATCGATGCCGATCAGGCTATCGCGGACTTCTGGTCTCTGGGCATGGGGGATATCCACCCGATTGCGGCATCGCATGGCCGCGGTGTGACCAGCCTGCTGGAAACCGTTCTGCTGCCGTGGGTGGACGAAGTGAACCCGCCGGAAGAGGTGGACGAAGACGCCGCATACTGGGCGCAGTTCGAAGACGGTGAAGAGGGCGAAGAAGAAGAGCCTGAGGATGACTTCAACCCGCAGGATCTGCCGATCAAGCTGGCTATCGTCGGTCGTCCAAACGTAGGTAAGTCTACGCTTACTAACCGTATTCTGGGTGAAGAGCGCGTAGTGGTTTACGACATGCCGGGCACTACGCGTGACAGCATCTACATCCCGATGCAGCGCGATGAACGTGAGTATGTCCTTATCGACACCGCCGGTGTACGTAAGCGCGGAAAAATCACCGACGTGGTGGAAAAATTCTCCGTTATCAAAACCCTGCAGGCGATTGAAGATGCCAACGTGGTGCTGCTGGTCATCGACGCGCGTGAAGGTATCTCCGATCAGGATCTCTCTCTGCTCGGCTTTATCCTCAATAGTGGGCGTTCACTGGTCATCGTCGTCAACAAGTGGGACGGCCTGAGCAATGAAGTGCGTGAGCAGGTGAAAGAGACCCTGGACTTCCGTCTGGGCTTTATCGACTTTGCCCGCGTGCACTTTATCTCTGCGCTGCACGGCAGCGGCGTCGGTAACCTGTTCGAATCCGTGCGTGAAGCCTACGACAGCTCCACCCGTCGTCAGAGCACCGCCATGCTGACCCGTATCATGAATATGGCTGCAGAAGATCACCAGCCGCCGCTGGTGCGCGGTCGTCGCGTGAAGCTGAAATATGCCCACGCCGGTGGCTATAACCCGCCAATCGTGGTGATTCACGGCAACCAGGTGAAAGACCTGCCGGATTCCTACAAGCGCTACCTGATGAACTACTTCCGTAAATCGCTGGACGTGATGGGCACGCCTATTCGTATCCAGTTCAAGGAAGGGGAAAACCCGTTCGCCAACAAGCGCAACACCCTGACGCCGAACCAGATGCGTAAGCGTAAGCGTTTGATTAAGCACATTAAGAAAAGCAAATAATCATTGCCGATCTCATAAAGGCCCGCGTTTATCGCGGGCTTTTTTTTGGCCCAATCATACCGTCGGTTCTCTCTGTGTGAAGTCAATCACTATTCACTCCCAACCATCTTTAAATCCAGAAAAGTAGACAATCGTCGAATTTTCATCTTAAAGTCCCTGGTCCGGTACTAGACAAAACTAGCGACTGGTTATCAAATGGTTAACTAACTTTTCGCCGCATGTAAAAAATCGGTCAGATACGTAACTGGCCGGCGTACCTGCTGGTGTTTACAAGCACGACACATACCTTTCGGGAGAATTATGCAATCCTCTGTTAATCAAAAAGAGAGCCGAACCTTCTTCGGCCATCCTTATCCGCTCGGTTCGCTGTTCTTTACCGAGATGTGGGAGCGTTTCTCGTTCTACGGCATTCGCCCGCTGCTGATCCTGTTTATGGCCGCCACCGTCTATGACGGAGGGATGGGACTGGCGCGCGAAAACGCCTCGGCGATTGTCGGTATTTTTGCCGGTACCATGTACCTGGCCGCGCTGCCGGGCGGCTGGCTGGCGGATAACTGGCTCGGCCAGCAGAGAGCCGTCTGGTACGGTTCGATTCTGATCGCGCTCGGCCACCTGTCGATTGCGCTGTCAGCTATCATGGGCAACAACCTGTTCTTTATCGGCCTGATGTTCATCGTGCTCGGCTCTGGCCTGTTCAAAACCTGTATCTCGGTGATGGTCGGCACCCTGTATAAAAAAGGCGACGCGCGTCGTGACGGCGGTTTCTCGCTGTTCTACATGGGCATTAATATGGGCTCGTTCATCGCCCCGCTGATTTCCGGCTGGCTGATAAAAACCCACGGCTGGCACTGGGGCTTTGGTATTGGCGGCATCGGGATGCTGGTGGCGCTGATTATCTTCCGCGTGTTTGCGGTTCCGGCGATGAAGCGCTACGACAGCGAAGTCGGTCTGGACTCCACATGGAACAGCCCGGTGGTGAAGCGCAACGGCGTGGGCGTCTGGCTGCTGGCGCTGGCGGCAGGCGTGGCAACGCTCGTGACGCTGATCGCGCAGGGCGTGATTGTCATTAACCCGGTCGCGGTAGCCAGCGTGCTGGTCTACGTAATTGCGGCGTCCGTTGCCCTCTACTTCATCTACCTGTTCATCTTCGCGGGCCTGAACCGTAAAGAGCGCGCCAGGCTGCTGGTCTGCTTTATTCTGCTGGTCTCCGCCGCGTTCTTCTGGTCCGCGTTTGAGCAGAAGCCCACCTCGTTCAACCTGTTTGCCAACGACTACACTAACCGCATGATCGGGGATTTTGAAATTCCGGCGGTGTGGTTCCAGTCGATTAACGCCCTGTTCATCATCCTGCTGGCCCCGGTGTTCAGCTGGGCATGGCCAAAGCTCGCGAGCATGAACATTCGCCCGAGCAGCATCACCAAGTTTGTTATCGGTATTCTGTGTGCGGCAGCGGGCTTTGGCCTGATGATGCTGGCGGCACAGAACGTGCTGAGCAACGGCGGGGCGGGCGTGTCGCCGTTCTGGCTGGTGGGCAGTATCTTAATGCTGACGCTGGGTGAGCTGTGCCTGAGCCCGATCGGTCTGGCGACCATGACCCTGCTGGCGCCGGAGAGAATGCGCGGCCAGATGATGGGGCTGTGGTTCTGCGCCAGCGCGCTGGGTAACCTGGCGGCGGGCCTGATTGGCGGTCACGTGAAGGCCGACCAGCTGGATATGCTGCCGGATCTCTTCGCGCGCTGCTCCATCGCGCTGCTGATTTGTGCCGCAGTGCTGATCGTCCTCATTGTTCCGGTGCGCCGCATGCTGGAAAATGCACAAACTAAACCGGCAGCTAGCGCCTCATAAACCTCAGTGTGCCGGGGCAGGCGTTATGCCCCGGCACTGTACTTCCTGAGGTGAAACCATGCCGTTAGGATTTGTTGGTCTTGGTGCGGTAGTGGAAACAGCCTATCTGCCCGCACTACGTAATCTGTTCGATGGCGCTGTTCGTTGTTTCGGCTTTGATGTTCTCCCCGCAAAGCACCCTGAAGGCGTTACGCGCTGCGCCTCGCTTGCTGCGCTTTTAGCCACCCCGTTGGATACCCTTTTTATTACCACCGCATCGCTGCACCACCTTGAGGTGCTTGAGCTGGCGATTGCCTCGCCGGTTCCGCGGATTGTGATTGAAAAACCGATTGTCGCCACGCTTCCTCAAATCGAAAAACTCAACGCGCTGCTGGCAACGCCCGGCGTGGCGTCCCGCGTGCTGGCGCTCGACCACTGGATGGCGCGCATCGAAACGGTGAAGCGGTCGCTGGTCGGCCATATATCTGACATTGCCAGAATCGAAGGTTTTTTGCAGGAGCCGAGCGGATATAACGCCGCAGGGGAACCCATCGCGCTCAATTTCGCGACCGGAGAACCGGATACCAGAACGCTTCACCACCCGGACGGCGTGATTCTGGATATCGGAACGCACGTGCTGGCGATGCTGCGTGAAACGCTGCGCTATCTGGGCGGTCAGGACGATATGACGCTGCAGGTGATAACGGCTAAAGACCGCCTGGGCCACGATATCGCAAAGGGTGACCAGACCACCGCGGAAGGCGAGGCGCACTTGCAGGGAACCATCAGTGGCGTGCCGGTGGGCATCTGGCTTAATAAATACGCGGGACCCGCGGGCGGGCAAAAGGGCCTGCGTCTCTATTTACGCGACGGCCGCATTATCAACTACGACCGACGCGGCGCGGAAGATGTGCTGGAGCTAGTTAAAGGTAAGACTATTCAGCGCTGGCATATCCCCGGCACGATTTACGAACGCTGTCTTGCCGGTCATATTCTTGGCGCAAACAGTCTGTTTGAGCGCGATCCACAGGAGGTGAGCCGCACAACGCGCCGCAGGATCGATGAGGTGGCGCTGCTGCTGACCTTGCAGCAACAGTTGCGTGGCCCGCACTGAAGACGTGGTAAAATTATCGCAGACCTGAACGCCCTGAAGGAGACACCATGATCATTACCTGCCCGGATTGCCAGGCACAGCTTGAACCCCTGAACGGGGCGGTGCACTGTGACAGCTGTAATAAAGATATTGCGCTCGAAGCCCGCTGCCCGGAGTGCCATCAGCCACTCCAGGTCTTAAAGGCCTGCGGGGCGGTGGACTATTTCTGCCAGAACGGCCACGGCTTAATTTCTAAAAAGCGCGTGGAGTTTGTTCCGGCCGAAGATTAATCGCACACGCAGTCTTCGCCTTTTTTCCACAGCTCGACCAGCGACTCGGGCGCTTCCTGCTCGGGTACCAGCACGATGATATCGGCATAGTGCGCCTGATTTTGGCCGGTCCAGATAATCTGGATGCGGAAATAGCGCTGGTCACCGCTGCCGGGTGACGACGTCTGACCCGGCGGCTGACCGCGTGGAAAGGCCTGCTCCAGGATGCTCACCAGGCGCTGGCGCTGGGCCTCATTAAGCGAGGAGAGCGCGATGGTACGCTGGCCGCTCAGCTTAGGAATAAAAGCGACGCCGCCTTCCCGGGCCAGCTCAACCACGGCGTCATCCGTCAGTTCCGGAACCTGCATTTACAGCACTCCCACCTGTTCCCAGGCCTGTTTTATCGCCGCCCCAACGTCGCTACCGGAGCGTTTCTCTCCGTGCGCTATCGTCAGTTTTGCGAAGGCATCAAAATCCGCATCCTGCGCCAGATTGCGATCACAAACCGTGTCGTACCAGGCATAACCGGCTTTTTCCCAGGCGTAACCGCCGATCGCCGTCGCGGCCAGGTAAAATGCCCGGTTGGGGATGCCGGAGTTAAGATGGACGCCGCCGTTATCCTCGCGCGTTTTGATGAAATCTTTCATGTGCGCGGGCTGCGGGTCTTTGCCGAGCAGGGGATCGTCGTAGGCGGTGCCGGGTTCAGACATGGAGCGCAGCCCTTTGCCGTTAATGCCCGCAGCCAGCAGCCCTTCACCAATCAACCAGTCTGCTTTATCGGCGGTTTGCTTGAGATGGTACTGTTTCACCAGCGAACCAAACACGTCTGACAGGGACTCATTCAGCGCGCCTGACTGTTCGAAATAGATTAGCCCGGCTTCGGTCTCGGTGACGCCGTGGCTCAGCTCGTGTGCCACCACGTCGATGGCAACCGTAAAGCGGTTAAAGATCTCCCCGTCACCGTCGCCAAACACCATCTGCTGACCGTTCCAGAAGGCGTTCTGATATTCCCGACCGTAATGCACGGTGCCGGTCAAAATCAGTCCCTTATTATCGAGCGAATCGCGCTGATATTCTTTCCAGAAGAAATCATGGGTAATACCCAAATAATCATACGCCTCGTCCACGGCCACATCGCCATTCGACGGCTGGCCCTCGTAACGCACCTGGGTACCCGGCAGCTCCTGGGTCTGTTTCGCATCGTAGATATCGCGCTCAAGCTGACCGGCTTTATTCACGTGCGGCGCGGCGGGTTTGCCCGGCATATGCGCCATCAGCGTCTGGACGTGGGTTAAGGTCTGACGGGCATAGCGCTGCTGCGGTTCGGAACCGCTTTCGATAATACGACGAAGAATATAAGGGGGAATAACGCTACGAAGATGGGACATGCTGCTCTCCTTATTAAAAAAGGGAATAGCAGCAGTATAGTAAGTAACCGGCGAAGAATTATCCGGTTTTGCGCTGACGCGTCTTTTTCACCGGTTTAATTGATTTCACTTCGCTTTCCACCCAGCCGTCAGACAGGCGGGTGGTAAGAACGTCACCGGTGTTCACCTGTTTGGTGTGCTTCAGCACTTTGCCGTCCGCTGCTGTCGTTACGCTATAGCCGCGTGCCAGCGTGGAGAGGGGGCTGACGGCTTCCAGATGGGTCACCGCGTTGCCAAAACGCTCACGTGTGGTGCTCAGGCGCGCCCGGAGAGTCTCCGCCAGACGATATTCCAGCTGCTGAATGCGCGTTTGCGCACGATAGATTTTCGGCTGCGGATTCTGCTGGTTCAGGCGCTGGGTCACACGCTGCTGGCGCGTCACCGCGCGCTTAAGCTGATTATCAAGCGCAAAGTTCATGCGCTGACGCAGGCGTTCCAGCACGGTCTGCTGACGCGCCAGACGAAGCTGCGGGTGCTGCTGCTGAAGACGGTGATGAAGCTGGATAAAGCGGCGGGTACGGTTGGCAAGGAAGTAGTCCATCGCCATCTCAAGACGCTGCTGGCCGTTCTGAAGCTGACGCAGCAGCTCCAGCTGATTACGGCTCACCACTTCCGCCGCCGCGGACGGCGTAGGCGCACGCAGATCCGCAACAAAATCCGCAATTGTCACGTCCGTTTCATGCCCGACGGCGCTCACCACGGGGATCTCGCTTGCAAAGATTGCCCGCGCCACGCGCTCGTCGTTAAAGCTCCACAGGTCTTCCAGCGAGCCGCCGCCGCGCCCGACGATCAACACGTCACACTCCTTACGCGCATTTGCCAGTTCAATGGCGCGTACAATCTGACCTGGCGCATCGTCACCCTGAACGGCGGTCGGGTAGATAATGACGGGCAGTGAAGGATCGCGACGCTTCAGTACGTGCAAAATGTCGTGCAGGGCGGCACCGGTTTTCGAGGTGATGACACCCACGCAGTGGGCAGGCGAGGGCAGCGGCTTTTTGAACTGTTGGTCGAAAAGTCCCTCTTCGGAGAGCTTCGCCTTTAACTGCTCATACTTTTGCTGCAGCAGGCCTTCGCCCGCGGGCTGCATGCTCTCAACGATGATTTGATAATCGCCGCGCGGCTCATACAGGGTGATATTGGCGCGAACCAGAACCTGCTGGCCGTGCTGCGGACGGAACGTCACGCGACGGTTGCTGTTACGGAACATCGCGCAGCGCACCTGGGCGGTGTCGTCTTTTAAGGTAAAGTACCAGTGTCCGGAGGAGGGCTGCGTGAAGTTAGAGATTTCACCGCTGATCCAGACCTGCCCCATTTCCTGCTCAAGCAGCAAACGCACCGTCTGATTAAGGCGGCTGACAGTATAAATTGAGGGGGATTGAGAGGATAACATGTGAGCGGGATCAAATTCTAAATCAGCAAGTTATTCAGTCGATAGTAACCTGCTGAGAGGCATTCGCAAGCATTTTTTCAAAAAAGTGTAGATGCAATCGGTTACGCTCTGTATAATGCCACGGCAATATTTAACCACCCAGGTCAGAGATATTGCCCATGCTACGTATCGCTAAAGAAGCACTGACGTTTGACGACGTCCTCCTCGTTCCCGCTCATTCCACCGTTCTGCCGAATACTGCCGACCTCAGCACGCAGTTGACGAAAACCATTCGTCTGAACATTCCTATGCTCTCCGCGGCAATGGACACCGTGACTGAAGCGCGCCTGGCTATCGCCCTGGCACAGGAAGGCGGCATTGGCTTTATCCACAAAAACATGTCTATCGAGCGTCAGGCGGAAGAAGTTCGCCGCGTGAAGAAACATGAATCTGGTATCGTGTCCGACCCTCAGACCGTTCTGCCAACCACCACCCTGCACGAAGTGAAAGCGCTGACCGAGCGTAACGGCTTTGCCGGCTACCCGGTAGTGACCGAAGACAATGAACTGGTGGGCATCATCACCGGTCGTGACGTGCGCTTCGTGACTGACCTGAACCAGCCTGTCAGCGTCTACATGACGCCAAAAGAGCGTCTGGTGACCGTCCGCGAAGGCGAAACTCGCGACGTGGTGCTGGCGAAAATGCACGAAAAACGCGTTGAGAAAGCGCTGGTTGTGGATGCGAACTTCCACCTGCGCGGCATGATCACCGTTAAAGATTTCCAGAAAGCAGAACGTAAACCGAACGCCTGTAAAGACGAGCATGGCCGTCTGCGCGTCGGTGCTGCGGTTGGCGCGGGTGCAGGTAACGAAGAGCGCGTTGACGCGCTGGTGGCGGCGGGCGTTGACGTGCTGCTGATTGACTCCTCTCACGGCCACTCCGAAGGCGTGCTGCAGCGTATTCGCGACACCCGTGCAAAATACCCTGACCTGCAGATCATTGGCGGCAACGTGGCGACGGGCGCAGGCGCTCGCGCGCTGGCTGACGCCGGCTGCAGCGCGGTGAAAGTGGGTATCGGCCCTGGCTCCATCTGTACCACCCGTATCGTGACCGGCGTGGGCGTTCCACAGATCACCGCGGTTTCTGACGCGGTTGAAGCGCTGGAAGGCACCGGTATTCCGGTTATCGCTGACGGCGGTATCCGCTTCTCTGGCGACATTGCTAAAGCCATCGCCGCGGGCGCTGCTGCCGTAATGGTTGGCTCCATGCTCGCTGGTACCGAAGAATCCCCGGGCGAAATCGAACTCTACCAGGGCCGTTCTTACAAATCTTACCGTGGGATGGGCTCCCTGGGCGCGATGTCCAAAGGTTCCTCTGACCGTTACTTCCAGACCGATAACGCTGCTGACAAACTGGTACCGGAAGGTATCGAAGGCCGCGTGGCCTATAAAGGCCGTCTGAAAGAGATCATTCACCAGCAGATGGGCGGCCTGCGTTCCTGTATGGGTCTGACCGGCTGTGGTACCATTGACCTGCTGCGTACCAAAGCGGAATTCGTACGTATCAGCGGTGCGGGTATCCAGGAGAGCCACGTTCACGACGTGACGATCACCAAAGAGTCCCCGAACTACCGTCTGGGCTCCTGATAAGTTTCCGCGCCCGGCTTCTGCCGGGCGCTTTGTTTTGTTTCACTTGCCTCGGAATTAGCGTCAATGACGGAAAACATTCATAAACATCGCATTCTCATCCTGGACTTCGGTTCTCAGTACACTCAGCTGGTGGCGCGTCGCGTGCGTGAACTGGGCGTTTACTGTGAGCTGTGGGCGTGGGATGTCACGGAAGCACAGATTCGCGAATTCAATCCAAGCGGCATCATCCTCTCCGGCGGCCCGGAAAGCACCACTGAAGAGAACAGCCCGCGCGCGCCGCAGTACGTGTTCGAAGCGGGCGTGCCGGTATTCGGCGTCTGCTACGGCATGCAGACCATGGCGATGCAGCTGGGCGGCCACGTAGAAGGCTCTAACGAACGTGAGTTCGGCTACGCGCAGGTTGAAGTTGTCACCGACAGCGCGCTGGTGCGCGGTATCGAAGACTCCCTGACCGCAGACGGCAAGCCGCTGCTGGACGTGTGGATGAGCCACGGCGACAAGGTTACCGCCATCCCGTCCGACTTCGTGACCGTTGCCAGCACCGAAAGCTGCCCGTTCGCCATCATGGCGAACGAAGAAAAACGCTTCTACGGCGTGCAGTTCCACCCGGAAGTGACCCACACCCGTCAGGGTATGCGCATGCTGGAGCGCTTCGTGCGCGACATCTGCCAGTGTGAAGCCCTGTGGACCCCGGCAAAAATCATCGACGACGCCGTTGAGCGTATCCGCCAGCAGGTTGGCGATGACAAAGTGATCCTCGGCCTCTCCGGCGGCGTGGACTCCTCCGTCACCGCGATGCTGCTGCACCGTGCCATCGGCAAAAACCTGACCTGCGTCTTCGTGGACAACGGTCTGCTGCGTCTGAACGAAGCGAAGCAGGTCATGGACATGTTCGGCGACCACTTCGGTCTGAACATCGTTCACGTGGAAGGCGAGCAGCGCTTCCTGGACGCGCTGAAAGGCGAGAACGATCCGGAAGCAAAACGTAAGATCATCGGCCGCGTCTTCGTGGAAGTGTTCGACGAAGAAGCGCTGAAGCTGGAAGACGTGAAGTGGCTGGCGCAGGGTACTATCTACCCTGACGTGATCGAGTCTGCGGCATCCGCTACCGGCAAAGCGCACGTCATCAAATCTCACCACAACGTGGGCGGCCTGCCGAAAGAGATGAAGATGGGTCTGGTTGAACCGCTGCGCGAGCTGTTCAAAGACGAAGTGCGTAAGATCGGTCTGGAACTGGGTCTGCCGTACGACATGCTCTACCGTCACCCGTTCCCGGGTCCGGGTCTGGGCGTGCGCGTGCTGGGCGAAGTGAAGAAAGAGTACTGCGACCTGCTGCGTCGCGCGGACGCGATCTTCATCGAAGAGCTGCACAAAGCTGACCTGTACAACAAGGTAAGCCAGGCGTTCACCGTGTTCCTGCCGGTTCGCTCCGTCGGCGTAATGGGCGATGGCCGTAAGTACGACTGGGTTGTTTCCCTGCGTGCGGTGGAAACCATCGACTTCATGACCGCGCACTGGGCGCACCTGCCGTATGACTTCTTAGGCCGCGTGTCTAACCGCATCATCAACGAAGTGAATGGTATTTCCCGCGTGGTGTATGACATCAGTGGTAAGCCACCGGCTACGATTGAGTGGGAATGATTTCCCTCTGAATTAACACCCAAACCCTCTGCCTGCGCAGGGGGTTTTTTATTGCCTTATTTCCCTTCACCCAACCTATACGCCAGCGCCACCACCAGCGACTGCACCAGGCACAGCGTCGCCGACTGAGACCGGAACGCATCCACCTGCGCCTCCTTCACCACAAAGCAGAGATCGCTGAACGTTGCCAGCGGGCTTATCTGGCTGTCCGTAATCACGATCTGCCGGGCGCCGACGCTGGCGGCGGTTTCGCTGACCATCACCGTCTCTTCCGCATATGGCGAGAAGCTGATCGACACCACGATGTCGCGCGCCTTAATGCGGCTGATTTGCTCGCGCAGCATCCCGCCCATGCCGTCGAGCAGAATAGGGCGGCACTCCAGGTGGCTCAGGGCATAGGTGAGGTAGGCAGCGACGCTAAACGAGCGGCGCAGTCCGGCGATGTAGATAGTGTCGGCGTCGGCCAGCAGCTGTACCGCGCGCTCCAGCATTTCCGGCTCGGCGCGGGCGGCCAGCTGCTGCAGCGCCTGCGCGTTCGAGCGGGCGAACTCCTGCAGAATATCGAGCGGCGTTTCCGGCACGGCCTCGCTCTCCATTTCGCGGAACAGCCGCGCGCGGTCGCTGTAGCTGGCAGTCTCCTCCACCAGGTTCATGCGAAACAGCTGTTTCATTTCGTTGAAACCGGTGAAGTAAAAGGCGTTAGCAAAGCGGATCAGCGTCGAAGGCGGCACGTCGGCGCGCTCGGCAATGACGGCAACCGTATCAAAGGCCACGCTGTTGGTGTTATCCAGCACGTAGCGGGAGACCTGCTGCAGCCTCTTGCTCAGGCTATCGTAGCGATCGCGGATTTGCTGCTGCAGTTCGTTCAGGCTGGTTGCTGTCGTCATGTTATCCCCCAAATACAGTCTGATGATTCTAAACGCAAAACCGCGTCTTTTAAATGTCGGCCATCCATCTGGCAGCAAAAATGAAACAGAAGCTTCAGTCATTTCCTCGCCCGAAATCCCTTAATAGCGCACGCAGCGTCAGTGTTGCTGGCTGTTAACATAAAAATCCATCCTTGATCACAATAATCATCATTTATTTTATTTCAACTTAAAATGGAATATTTGTTTCATATATAGTGTCCAGTACACAGCGTTTCAGGTAACAGTCACGTATCAACAGCGAGAGGTTAAGGATGGAGACGGTAGCGAATTTTATTCACGGCGAATGTGTCACCGGTTCAGGCCAGCGCGTTCAGGCGATCTTCAACCCGGCCACCGGCGAGCAGATCCGCCAGGTGGTGATGAGTACGGCACAGGAAACGGAGCAGGCGATTGCCGCCGCGCAGCAGGCGTTTCCCGCGTGGGCGCGCCAGGCTCCGCTTAAGCGCGCGCGCGTGATGTTCCGCTTCAAGGCGCTGCTGGAAGAGAACATGACGCGCCTGGCCCGCATCATCAGCGAAGAGCACGGCAAGGTCTTCTCCGACGCGGTGGGCGAACTGACCCGCGGTCTGGAAGTGGTGGAATTTGCCTGCGGTATCCCGCATCTGCAAAAGGGTGAACACTCTGCGAACGTCGGTACCGGCGTCGACAGCCACTCGCTGATGCAGCCGCTCGGCGTCTGCGCCGGGATCACGCCGTTTAACTTCCCGGCGATGGTGCCGATGTGGATGTTCCCCATTGCGCTGGCGACCGGGAATACCTTCGTGCTGAAGCCGTCGGAAAAAGACCCTTCTCTCGCGCTCGCGCTGGCGCAGCTGTTAAAAGAGGCAGGCCTGCCGGACGGCGTCTTCAACGTGGTGCAGGGGGATAAAGAGTCCGTTGACGTGCTCCTGACCGACCCGCGCGTGCAGGCGGTGAGCTTTGTCGGCTCCACGCCGATTGCCGAATACATTTACCAGACCGCCTCCGCCCACGGTAAGCGCTGTCAGGCGCTGGGCGGTGCGAAAAACCACTGCATTTTAATGCCGGATGCCGACATGGAGATGGCGACCAACGCCATCATGGGCGCGGCCTACGGCGCGGCGGGGGAACGCTGCATGGCGCTCTCAGTGGTGCTGGCGGTGGGGGATAAAACCGCTGACGACCTCTGCACCCGGCTGGAAAAACAGATTGAAGCGCTGCGCGTCGGACCGGGGCTGGACCAGACACCGGAAAACGAAATGGGGCCGCTTATCTCCTCCGCGCACCGCAGCAAGGTGCTGGGCTATATCGACAGCGGGGAAGCGCAGGGGGCGAAACTGCGCGTGGACGGGCGCGGCTTCAGCGTGAAGGGCCACGAGCAGGGCTACTTCGTCGGGCCGACGCTGTTCGATAACGTCACACCGGAGATGACCATCTATAAAGAAGAGATTTTTGGCCCGGTGCTTTCTGTGGTGCGCGTAGCAGATTACGCCAGCGCGGTGGACCTCATTAACCGCCATGAATATGGTAATGGCTCGGCGATCTTCACCCGTGACGGCGGCTGCGCGCGCCGCTTCTGCGAAGAGGTGCAGGCGGGCATGGTGGGGGTCAACGTGCCGATCCCGGTGCCGATGGCATTCCACAGTTTCGGTGGCTGGAAGCGTTCCATCTTTGGCGCGCTCAACGTGCACGGCAACGACGGCGTGCGTTTCTACACCCGAATGAAAACCATCACCGCGCGCTGGCCGGAAATGCAGCAGGAGACAGGCGCTGCGTTCTCCATGCCGACGCTGGGCTGACAGGAGGCATTATGCAAACCGAACGTATGACCATGGCCCAGGCGCTGGTCCGGTTCCTGAATCAACAGTACGTCAGCGTTGACGGCAACGAAACGCCCTTCGTGGAGGGTGTGGCGACGATCTTTGGGCACGGCAACGTGCTGGGTATTGGCCAGGCGCTGGAGCAGGATCCCGGTCATCTGAAAATCATGCAGGGGTGCAACGAGCAGGGCATTGCCCACATGGCGACGGGATTCGCCAAACAGCACCGCCGCCAGCGCATTTTTGCCGTCACCTCCTCAGTCGGGCCGGGCGCCGCCAATATGGTCACGGCAGCGGCCACCGCCACGGCGAACCGCATCCCGCTTTTACTGCTGCCGGGCGATATCTACGCCAGCCGCCAGCCGGACCCGGTGCTGCAGCAGATCGAGCAGTATCACGATCTCAGCATCAGCACCAACGACTGCTTCCGTCCGGTTTCCCGCTACTGGGACCGCATCAACCGCCCCGAGCAGCTCATGAGCGCCATGCTAAGCGCGATGCGAACGCTTACTGACCCCGCAGATACCGGAGCGGTGACCCTCTGTCTGCCGCAGGACGTGCAAGGGGAAGCGTGGGACTACCCGCTAAGCTTCTTCGCGCGTCGGGTGCACCACATCGAACGCCGTCCGCCCGATCCGCAGCGACTGGCGCAGGCGCGTGCGCTGATCGCCCGCAAGCGCCGTCCGCTGGTGGTGTGCGGCGGCGGCGTGCGTTACTCCGGCGCGCATGAGGCGTTTCGCGAATTTGTCGAGACGCTGCAGCTGCCGTTTGCCGAAACGCAGGCCGGGAAGGGGGCGCTGGTAAGTGACCACCCACTTAACCTCGGCGGCGTAGGGGTGACGGGCGGAATGGCCGCCAACCAGCTCGCGCCACAGGCTGACTTAGTGATTGGCGTCGGCACGCGCCTGACCGACTTTACCACCGGCTCCAAGGCGCTCTTTTCCCACCCGGACGTCGAATTCCTGCTGCTGAACGTGGCCGAGTTTGACGCCCTGAAGCTGGACGCCACCGCGCTGATTGCCGATGCCCAAACCGGGCTCCAGGCCTTAACCCACGCGCTCGGCGATTACCGCAGCGGCTGGGGAGAGGCGATCGCCCAGGCGAAATCCGCGTGGCGCGATGAGTGCCGCCGCCTGTGGGATCGCCAGTGGCATCCGGACGACGCGCCCGAAGTGGCGGGGCATCTGGACGCGCAGCTGACGGAATACGGCGAGACGCTTAATACCCGCCTGACCCAGACGCGGGTGCTGGGGCTGATCAATCAGCATGTGGAAGATAACGCCATCGTGGTGGGCGCGGCCGGTTCGCTGCCGGGAGATTTACAGCGCCTCTGGCAGGTCAAAACGCCGGACAGCTATCACCTGGAGTACGGCTACTCCTGCATGGGCTACGAGATTGCGGCGGCCATCGGCGCGAAGCTCGCCCGACCCGGGCAGCCGGTTTACGCCATGGTGGGGGATGGCTCCTACATGATGCTGCACTCCGAGCTGCAAACCACCGTACAGGAGGGCATTAAGGTCACCGTTCTGCTGTTTGATAACGCCAGCTTCGGCTGCATCAACAACCTGCAGATGGGGCACGGAATGGGCAGCTTTGGCACGGAAAATCGCCATCGCAACCCGGAAACCGGGCGGCTTGACGGGCCGCTGGTGAAGGTCGACTTTGCGCAAAACGCGGAAAGCTATGGCTGTCGCGCGTGGCGGGTGAACGACGAGCAGAGCCTGCTGGCGGCGCTTGAGGCATCACGCGCCCATCCGGGCCCGACGCTGCTGGACATCAAGGTATTGCCGAAGACCATGACCCATGACTACGCCTCGTGGTGGCGAACCGGTGACGCGCAGGTGGCAGAGTCGTCTGCCGTGCGTGAGGCCGCGGAGCAAACGCAGGCGCAGGTGAAAAAAGCCCGTCAGTATTGAGTTTTCCTGTCTTAACGAAATTTTCATTTCATTTCCCCCTCACCCTAACCCTCTCCCAAAAGTGGAGAGGGGATGGGGTGGTGCACTCTTTTCTCCCTCGCTCCTTTGGGGAGAGGGCCGGGGTGAGGGGTGAGCAGTACCTTCTTTCATGTTGTGAGATTGATAACAAAAATTATCTCATACATCTCAAAAGTGTTAACCCGCACTCAAAAACATAATTTTCACTATTTATAAAAATGAAATAAATGTTTTATTTATAGGGTCGTTAGTTCACAGCATTCACCAACACCGGGAGCCGTTATGTTTAACATTGCTTTACTGGGCGCTGGCCGAATTGGCCAGGTACATGCAGCTAACATCGCCAGCCACGGCGCGACCACGCTCTGGTCCGTGGTTGACCCGAATCAGGAATTTGCCACCCGTCTCGCCGCACAGTATCAGGCCCGCCAGCAGAGCGTGGATGAGGCGATGACCGACCCTAACGTTCACGCCGTGCTGATCGCCTCCGCCACCGACACCCACGCGGATCTGATTGAAATGGCCGCCCGCCACGGCAAGGCTATCTTCTGCGAAAAGCCGGTACACCTCGACCTCGCCCGCGTGCGCGACTGCCTGAAAGTGGTTAAAGAGTACGACGTGCCGCTGTTCATCGGCTTTAACCGCCGCTTTGACCCTCAGTTCCGCCGCGTGAAAACCGATGCCCAGGCCGGACGCATCGGCAAGCCGGAATCGTTGCTGATCATCTCCCGCGACCCGTCTCCGCCGCCTGCGGAGTACGTGCGCGTCTCCGGCGGCATGTTCCGCGATATGACCATTCACGACTTCGACATGGCCCGTTTCATCATGGGCGAAGAGCCGGTGTCGGTGTATGCCCAGGGCAGTAACCTGGTGGATCCGGCGATTGGCGAGGCGGGGGATATCGATACCGCGTTTATCGTTCTGAAATATGCCTCCGGCGCGATGGCGACCATCGTCAACAGCCGCCGCTCCTCTTACGGTTACGACCAGCGCCTGGAGCTGCACGGCTCCGAAGGGCTGCTGTGCGCCGGCAATATTCTTGAAAACCAGGTGCAGCACTACGGCAAACAGGGCTGCACCAGCGCGCTGCCGGAACACTTCTTCCTGCAGCGCTACAAATCCGCTTACGCCGCGGAATGGGAACACTTTGTTGCGGTCCTGCGCGGCGAAGCGGTGCCTGACTGCAGCGGCGATGATGGTGAACGTGCGCTGTACCTCGCGGATAAAGCGCTGGAGTCGCTGCGTAGCCAGCGCGAGATCGTCCTCTAAACACAACAACCCTACACAGAGAGACATAATAATGAAAAAACTGATCGTAGCCGCCCTCATCGCCATGACGTCCGGGGCCGCCCTCGCCGAAAACGAGCAGATTGTTTTCAGTACGCCAAACCTGGCCATGCCGTTTGAGGTTCACATGCAGCGTACGGCGGTGAAAGCCGCGAAAGAGATGGGCGTGAAGCTTCAGGTACTGGACGGGCAGGGCAGTTCACCGAAGCAGGTGGCTGACCTGGAAAACGCCATCACCCGCGGGGCGCAGGGCTTTATCGTCTCCCCGAACGACGTGAACGCGGTCTCCAGCGCGGTGGATGAAATTCAGGATGCAAAGCTGCCGGTGGTCACCCTTGACCGCTCCGTCGACAGCCAGAAGAAAGTGCCTCACTTTGGCGCCAACAACTACAAAGGCGGCCAGGCGATTGGCGACTTCGTCAAAACCAAATTCCCCGACGGGGCAGAGATCATCCTGCTCACCGGCCAGCCGGGCTCCTCCTCCAATATTGAACGCACCAAAGGGATCCGCGACAGCCTGAAGGCGGGCGGGGATAAGTACAAGATCGTCGCCGATCAGACCGGCAACTGGATGCGTTCTGAAGGGATGCGCATCGTCGAAAGCGTTCTGCCTTCGCTACCGAAACGCCCGCAGGTGATCCTCTCCGCCAACGACGATATGGCGCTGGGCGCGATTGAAGCCCTGCAGAGCCAGGGCGTGAAGCCGGGTGAAATCCTCGTGACCGGCTTTGATGCGGTACCGGAAGCGCTGGCCCGCGTGCGCGATGGCTGGCTGGCGGTAACGGCGGATCAGCGTCCGGGCTTTGCGGTGCAGACGGCGATGAGCCAGCTGGTGGCCAACGTGCGCGAGAAGAAAGCCATCACCGGGGCCGACTACCCGCCAACGCTGATCACCAAAGAGAACCTGCAGCAGGCTGAGCGTATCGGTGAGGCTGGTAACTGATATGTCCCGAGCCGCCTCTGGCGGCTCAACATGAGGAGGAGCAGACCGATGTCGCAACCCTTACTGAAAGTGACCGACCTGGCAAAAAGCTTTTCCGGCGTCTGGGCGCTAAGCAGCGCCCAGTTGACCGTCGGCGCGGGGGAGATCCACGCCCTGCTGGGGGAAAACGGAGCGGGAAAATCCACGCTGCTGAAGGCGCTTGCGGGCGCGCAGCCGCAAACCCGCGGGGATATCTGGTTCAACGGCGAAATGCTGCCGGTGGACGACTCCCCGGTGGAACGGCAGAACAAGGGCATTATCACCATCTATCAGGAATTCAACCTGCTGCCCAACATGACCGTCGCGGAAAACATGTTTCTCGGGCGCGAGCCGCGTAAACGGAACCTGATCGTCGACGAAAAGGCGGTCAATCAGGAGGCGCAGGTCATTCTCGATTACCTGCAGCTAAACGTTGCGCCGACCACGCCGGTCGCCCGTCTGAGCGTCGCCCAGCAGCAGATGGTGGAGATCGCCCGGGCGCTGACCCTCAACGCTCGCCTGATCATAATGGACGAACCTTCCGCCGCGCTGAGCGACAGCGAGGTGGAAAGCCTGCACCGCGTGGTGCGGGAGCTTAAAAACCGCGGCGTGAGCATTATTTACGTTACCCACCGCCTGCACGAAGTTTTCCAGCTCTGCGATCGCTTCACCGTATTTCAGGACGGCCGCTTCACCGGTACCGGTGCGGTGGCGGAGACCAACGTCGAACAGCTGATCCGCCTGATGGTCGGGCGCGACGTGGCCTTTAACCGTCGCCCCGCCAGCGAAACCCATCATCAAGACAAACCTGTCCGCCTGGCGGTGAAGGGGCTAAGCCGCGAAAAGCCGCCGCTGGATCCGCACGGCATCGCCCTGCACGACATCAGCTTCCACGTCCATGCCGGGGAGGTTCTGGGCATTGCCGGGCTGGTGGGCGCGGGACGCACCGAGGTGGCTCGCTGCCTGTTTGGCGCAGACGCCTTTACCTCCGGGAGCTTTGAGCTGGATGGCGTGCCGTACCAGCCGCGCGACCCGCTGTATGCCCTCGACCAGGGCGTGGCGCTGGTGCCCGAAGACCGTAAAAAAGAGGGGGCGGTGCTCGGGCTGTCGATTCGCGACAACCTGTCGCTCTCGTGTCTCTCCTCGCTGCTGCAGTGGCGCTGGTTCGTGAACACCCGCAAAGAGGACGATCTGATTGAGTCCTATCGCCAGGCCCTGCAGATCAAAATGGTCAACAGCGCGCAGGAGGTGCGCAAGCTCTCCGGCGGTAACCAGCAGAAGGTGATCCTCGCGCGCTGCATGGCGCTCAACCCGCGGGTGCTGATCGTCGATGAGCCGACGCGCGGCATCGACGTGGGGACCAAATCGGAAGTGCACCAGGTGCTGTTTGACATGGCGAAAAAGGGCGTGGCGGTGATCGTGATCTCCTCCGATCTGCCTGAAGTGATGGCGGTGTCTGACCGGATCATCACCCTCAGCGAAGGCCGGGTGACCGGCGAGATCCACGGTGACGACGCTAACGAAGAACGGCTGATGACGATGATGGCCATCAACCACAACGCCCTGAACGCGGCATAACGGAGTTTCTCATGACGCAGATGATTTCTAAAACGCAGGCCCCGGTCAAACGCGCCGGACGCATCGATCCCATCGCCTTCTTCGAGCGCTTCGGGGTGTTGATTTTCATGATCCTGCTGCTGATCTTCTTTCAGTCGCAGAACAGTAACTTTTTCTCTGAACGCAATATTTTCAACATCCTGACCGAAGTCTCCATCTACGGGATCATGGCCGTGGGGATGACCTTCGTCATTCTGACCGCCGGGATCGACCTCTCCGTGGGCTCCATTCTGGCGGTGTGCGCCATGACCGCGGCGTACGTTATTAAGGGCGATAACTTCACCACCGTCGACCCGAACGCCTGGGGCGGCATGAGCTGGCTAATCGGGCTGGGGATTTGTCTGGCGATGGGCACGGCGATTGGCTTCCTGCACGGTCTGGGCGTCACCCGCCTGCGCCTGCCGCCGTTTATCGTCACCCTCGGCGGGATGACCATCTGGCGCGGCCTGACGCTGGTGATCAACGACGGCGCGCCGATTGCCGGTTTTGATCCTGGCTACCGCTGGTGGGGGCGCGGGGAGTTGCTCGGCATCTCCATTCCGATCTGGATCTTCGCCATCGTCGCCGTCGGCGGCTATCTGGCGCTGCATAAAACCCGCTGGGGCCGCTTCGTCTACGCCATCGGCGGCAACCCGGAGGCGGCGCGCCTGGCAGGGGTGAACGTCAAGCGCGTGCTCGTCAGCGTCTACGTGCTGATCGGCTGTCTGGCCGGGCTGGCGGGCTTCATCCTGAGCGCGCGTCTGGGTAGCGCCGAGGCGGTGGCCGGGATCTCCTTTGAGCTGCGCGTCATCGCCTCGGTGGTGATTGGCGGCACCTCGCTGATGGGCGGCTACGGGCGCATCGGCGGCACCATTATCGGCTCCATCATTATGGGCATTCTGATTAACGGCCTGGTGCTGATGAACGTCTCGGCTTACTACCAGCAGATTATCACCGGGTTAATTATCGTTCTGGCGGTGGCGTTTGATACCTACGCCAAGAGCCGCCGCGGCGCACTGTGAGGATCGTGATGAAAGAGGTTCGTATTGGATTGATTGGCACCGGGTATATCGGCAAGGCGCACGCTATCGCCTATGCCCAGGCTCCCACGGTGTTCGACCTGCGCGGCAGGCTGGTGCGCGAGATGGTGGCGGAAGTCACGCCGGAGCTGGCGGCAGAGCGCGCGCAGGCGTTTGGCTTTAACCGTTCAACGGGAGACTGGCGGGCGCTGGTGGCCGACCCGGCCATTGACGTGGTGGATATTTGCTCACCCAACCACCTGCATAAAGAGATGGCGCTGGAGGCGATCCGCCACGGCAAGCACGTCTACTCGGAGAAGCCTCTGGCGCTCAACGCCCACGATGCGCGCGAGATGGTCGACGCCGCGAAGCGGGCCGGGGTGAAAACGCTGGTGGGGTTCAACTACATGAAGAACCCGACGGCGCAGCTGGCGAAGGATATTATCGCCCGCGGCGAGATTGGCGATGTGATCCACTTCTACGGCACCCACAACGAAGACTACATGGCCGACCCGCTGTCGCCCATCCACTGGCACTGCTTTAAAGAGACCGCCGGGCTGGGCGCGCTGGGCGACCTCGCGGCGCATATCGTCAATATGGCTCAGTACCTGGTGGGCGATATCGAGCAGGTCTGCGGCGATCTGAAGATCGTGGTCCCGGCGCGCCCGGCGAAGGCCGGATCGTCAGAGATGATTGCGGTGGAAAACGAGGATCAGGCCCACGCGATGGTGCGCTTCGCGGGCGGGGCGCAGGGTGTCATTGAAACCTCCCGCGTCGCCTGCGGCCGCAAGATGGGGCTCTCGTACGTGATCACCGGGACGAAGGGCGCCATCAGCTTCACCCAGGAGCGCATGGCGGAGCTAAAGCTCTATCTGCATGACGATCCGGTGAACCGTCAGGGGTTCCGCACGCTGCTCGTCGGCCCGGCGCACCCGGACTACGCCGCGTTCTGCATGGGCGCAGGCCACGGAATTGGCTTTAACGATCAAAAAACGGTGGAGGTGCGCGACCTGGTGGACGGGATTGCCGCCGACGCGCCGATGTGGCCGGACTTCGAAGAGGGCTGGAAGGTGTCGCGCGTGCTGGACGCGATTGCGCTCTCGCACCTGCAGGGCCGCTGGCTGAACGTGAACGACATTGTCTGATGAGGTATCAACGTGGAAAAGCAGTTTGATGTGATATGCATGGGCCGCGTGGCGGTAGACCTCTATAGTCAGCAGATTGGTGCCCGCCTGGAGGACGTGTCGAGCTTCGCCAAATACCTTGGCGGATCCTCCGGCAACGTGGCGTACGGCACCGCGCGCCAGGGCCTGCGCTCGTCGATGCTGGCGCGCGTCGGCGATGAACATATGGGCCGCTTCCTGCGCGAAGAGCTCAACCAGGTAGGCTGCGATACCAGCCATCTGATTACCGATAAAGAGCGCCTCACGGCGCTGGTGCTACTCGGCATTAAAGACCGGGACACCTTTCCTCTGATTTTTTATCGCGATAACTGCGCGGATATGGCGATTACCGCCAGCGATGTGAATGAAAGCTACATTGCCTCCGCACGTTGTCTTGCCATCACCGGGACCCACCTTTCTCATCCGCAGACCCGCGAGGCGGTGCTGACGGCGCTGGGCTATGCCCGCCGTCACGGCGTGCGCACGGTGCTGGACATCGACTACCGTCCGGTGCTGTGGGGGCTCACCTCCTTAGGCGACGGTGAAACGCGCTTTATCGCCGCCGACCAGGTCACCCGCGAGCTGCAGGAGGTACTGCACCTCTTCGACGTCATTGTCGGCACCGAAGAGGAGTTCCACATTGCGGGCGGCAGCACGGATACGCTGCAGGCGCTGGGGCAAGTGCGCACCGTCAGTGAAGCAACGCTGGTCTGCAAGCGCGGCGCGCTCGGCTGCTCGGTCTATACCGACGCCATCCCGTCCCGGCTGGACGACGGCCTGACGGTGACCGGCGTGCGCGTGGAGGTGCTGAACGTTCTCGGGGCGGGGGATGCGTTTATGTCTGGCCTGCTGCGCGGCTACCTGAACGACGAGGGCTGGGAGCAGGCGTGCCGCTACGCCAACGCCTGCGGCGCGCTGGTGGTCTCGCGCCACGGCTGCGCCCCGGCGATGCCGAGCAAAATCGAGCTGGATGACTATCTCTCCCGCGCTGCGGTTGTGCCGCGCCCGGATCTTGACCCGCGTCTTAACCATCTCCACCGGGTGACCACCCGCCGCCGCGAATGGCCGGAGCTGTGCGTGATGGCCTTCGATCACCGCAGCCAGCTTGAGGATATGGCGATGCAGTGCGGCGCGTCGCTTAAGCGCATTCCGGCGCTGAAGCAGCTGATCCTGCAGGCCAGCCGCGAGGCGGCGAGCCGCGCCGGGCTGGAGGGCAAAGCCGGCCTGCTGTGTGACGGCACCTTTGGTCAGGACGCGCTGAACGCGATCACCGGGGAAGGGTGGTGGATTGGTCGCCCCATTGAGCTGCCGGGCTCCCGGCCGCTGGAGATGGAGCACGGCAATATCGGCACCCAGCTTATCAGCTGGCCGCAGGAGCACGTGGTGAAGTGCCTGGTCTTCTTCCACCCGGAAGACGCTCATGGCCTGCGCCTGGAGCAGGAGCAGAAAATCGCTGAGGTGTACCACGCCTGCTGCCGGTCCGGGCACGAGCTGCTGCTGGAGGTGATCCTGCCCGCCAGCATGCCGCGCAGCGACGAGCTCTACCTGCGCGCCATTTCCCGCTTCTACAACCTGGGCATTTACCCGGACTGGTGGAAGCTGCCGCCGCTTTCCGCCGACGGCTGGACGGCGCTCGGCGAAATTATCGAACGCCGGGACCCGCACTGCCGCGGGGTGGTGATCCTCGGTCTGGACGCTCCGGCGGAACAGCTGCGCGCGGGCTTCAAGGCCGCAGCGGGGCAGCCGCTGGTTAAAGGCTTCGCCGTGGGGCGCACGCTGTTTGGCGACGCCTCCCGCGCGTGGCTGAAGCACGATATTGACGATGCGCAGCTGGTAGCGCGCATCCGGGACAACTACCTGCAGCTTATCGCCTGGTGGCGCGAGCGCGGACACGCATAATGGAGATAACAATGAATGTGCAATTAGGCATTAACCCGCTGACGTGGACGAACGACGATCTGCCTTCCCTCGGCGCGGAAACCTCGCTGGAGACCTGCCTGAGCGAAGGGAAAGAGGCCGGTTTTGCTGGCTTTGAGCTGGGCAACAAATTCCCGCGTGAAGCACGCCTGCTTGGCCCGATTTTGCAGCGCCACGACCTGCAGCTGGTCTCCGGCTGGTACTCCGGCCGCCTGCTGGAGCGCAGCGTGGAGGAGGAGATCGCCGCCGTGCAGCCGCACCTGACGCTGCTGCGCGAGCTGGGGGCGAAGGTGCTGGTCTTTGCGGAAGTGAGCGGCTGCATTCACGGCGAGCAGCAGACCCCGGTGCATCTGCGTCCGCGTTTCCCTCAGGCGCGCTGGAAGGAGTACGGCGAGAAGCTCACCGAATTTGCCCGCTACACCCAGCAGCAGGGAGTCCAGATTGCTTACCATCATCATATGGGCACGGTGATTGAGTCCGCCGACGACGTGGACAACCTGATGACCCACACCGGAGAGGCGGTGGGACTGCTGCTGGACACCGGTCACCTGACCTTTGCCGGGGCCGATCCGCTGGCGGTGGCGCAGCGCTGGGCGTCGCGCATCAACCACGTTCACTGCAAAGACGTGCGCGCCGACGTGCTGGCGGACGTGAAAAACCGCAAAACCAGCTTCCTCGATGCGGTGCTGAGCGGCGTGTTTACCGTGCCGGGCGATGGCTGCGTCGATTACCCGCCGATCATGAGTCTGCTGAAGGCGCAGGACTATCGCGGCTGGCTGGTGGTGGAGGCCGAGCAGGATCCGGCGATTGCCCATCCGCTGACCTACGCTCGTCTGGGGTATAACAACCTGAGCCGCCTGGCGCGCGACGCCGGGCTTATTTGAGGAGGTGACATGTCACGTCTGTTATCACGCTGGCAGCAGCCGAACGCGGAGGGACGCACTCAGTCCGTCACCCCGGAACGCGCAGAGTGGGGGTACGTCGGGTTTGAGGCGTATGAGCTACAGGAGGGGCAGACGCTGACGCTGCCCGCCGTCAGGGAAGAGCGCTGCCTGGTGCTGGTCGCCGGGCGCGCCTCTATCACCACTCCTTCCGCGCAGTTTAACGATATCGGCGAGAGGATGAGCCCGTTCGAGCGCATCAAGCCGTGGGCGGTATACGTCACCCCGCAGGAGACGGTGCAGGTGAAGGCGCTGACGGCGCTGGAGCTGGCGGTCTGCGCCGCGCCGGGCAAGGGCTCGTACCCGACGCGGCTGATTGCCCCGCAGGATATCGACGCTGAAGCGCGCGGCAAGGGGCACAACCAGCGCTACGTGCACAACATTCTGCCGGAAGACAAGCCCGCCGACAGCCTGCTGGTGGTGGAGGTCTGGACTAGCGAGGGCTGTACCAGCTCGTACCCGAGCCACAAGCATGACACGGATAACCCGCCGCAGGAGACCTACCTGGAGGAGACCTACTACCATCGCCTCAACCCGGAGCAGGGGTTCTGCATGCAGCGCGTCTACACCGACGACAGAACGCTGGATGAGTGTATGGCGGTCTACAACCGTGACGTGGTGATGGTGCCGAAGGGGTATCATCCGGTGGCGACGATGGCCGGGTATGACAGCTACTACCTCAACGTGATGGCCGGTCCGGTGCGCAAATGGATGTTCACCTGGGAAGAGGACCACGCGTGGATTAATCGCGATTATCCCGCAGAGAGGGGGGGCTGAGACGGCCTTTCTTGTCGGGAGGCGCTGCGCTTACCCTGCCTACGAAATCGTAGGTTCGTGCAAGCGTAGCGCCGCCGGGCGAATTGTCCTCAGTGCGTCCGCCTCGCCTGCTCAATCGTCCGGGCGATGGCCTCCGGCTGACTCACCATCGACACGTGGCTCGCGGCCACCTCGGTGGTTTTCGCATGTATTGCCTTTGCCATCGCACGTTCCAGGTCGGGGTTGATCATCCGGTCATCCTTGCTGACCACAAACCAGCTCGGTTTATCATGCCACGCCGCGTGAGTCACCTTTTCACCAAACGCATCGGCCTTAATGGGCCCCTGCGTGGCCGCGATAGCGTTTTGTTCACCCGGCTTCACGTCAGGCGCGAAGTCCTTCCTGACGGCTTCCGTCGGCAGGTATAAATAGCCGTCCGCCGTTTTAGCAATGCCCGCGCTACCCGGCGGCGGAGGGAAGCTACCTGCCAGATCCGCCGTCGACTGGCCGGAATCCGGCGCGAACGCCGCCACATAGACCAGCGATTTTACCCGTGCATCGTTGCCCGCCTCGCTAATCACGGTGCCGCCCCAGGAGTGGCCTACCAGCACCACGTCGCCGTGCGCCCGGGCGATGGCTCGTTTTGTGGCGGCAACATCATCATTAAGCGAGGTGAGCGGGAGCTGGACGGCAATGACCTCTGCGTGCTGTTTCTGCAGAAGGGTTATCACCTTATTCCAGCTGCTGCCGTCGGCAAACGCGCCGTGCACCAGCACGACGCTGGTTTTATTTTCCGCGAAGGCGCTGGCAGAAAGCGCCAGCAGGCCCGCCGTCAGTACAGACAGTGCTTTCATGTTCAGACTCCTTAAAAATGGTGGATCGCCGCGTGGGGCGGGACGGTGAATTCAATGGTTTTGTGGTCGAGCGGCTTGTGCGTCGGGTCAGCCAGGATGATCGTTACCTTGTGCTTGCCGGCGGGCAGCCCCACCAGGATCACCGGCTCGCCGCTGGCGTCAGCCCAGTGCCACGGCGCGCCGTCCACCACCACGTGAATGTGCCCGATGCGCGGGGTCACCTTGAGCGCCTCGGGGCCGAATACCGGCTCGATGCGCAGGTTTTCGGCCCGGTACTGAATAAACACCGCGCCTTTGCTCAGCGGGCCCGGGAGCGGGGGATCGACGATCAGCCTGGCGGGCGGCTGCGGGTGTTCCAGCGGCGCAACGGCGGCAGGGCCGTTAACGTCCGCGGCGCTCAGGTTGTCCAGCGGCGTGGCCTGGGCATGTGTTACAGAGGCCAGGACGAGCAGGGGTAAAATTGCGTAACGACGAATCATGGTTCTCTCCTCATTGGTTCTGAATGACGACAGGGAAAGAAAACCATTTTTATGTATCGGAGATATTTGCCGGAGGGGGCGTTTTGTACCCGTTTGTCAGCGCGTCGCGCGGGATACAGTGCGATACAGTTTGCCTACCGGGACGGCGCACGATCGCTATCGCCAGCCCGGCAATCACCAGCGTTAACCCCGTCGACACTCCCATTGCACCCGCGATCCCCAGCGTTTTGTTCAGCCACGCATAGGCAAACGGTGCGGCTGCGGCCATCAGCTGGCCCGGGATAAGCAGCATACCCGTGCGGCGGGCATAGCTTTCCGTGCTAAACAGCTCCAGTGGCAGCGTGGCTTTTACTATGGTGACCAGCCCGTTGATGGCACCGTAGCCCAGCACAAACCCGGCCGCGCACCAGACAAACAGGGTGCTGCTTATTCCCACAAGAAAACACAGCGGCATGGCGAGGGCGGTGAAGAGCGTGAGTTTGAAGGGGGTTAAGCGGCCGCCTGCCAGCACCTCCAGCGAGCGCGCGCCCGTCTGGCCGATCCCCCACAGCATGCCGATGGCGACCGGCAGGCCAAAGTGGGCAATAAACTCCGGCAGATGGGTGGAGGTGCCGTTAGAGACAAAGGTGATAAGGGCGATGAAGGCCGCATAAAGCCAGGCGTTACGCCGCTCGTTGCGCAGGGGCGGCGCGATGGCCTTTGTGTTTTCCGTCAGCCGCTGCCGGGGAAGCGTGCGGATCAGCACTGCGCTCAGCAGGCCAAGCAGGGCATAAATGCGTAACGCGTCCTGCCAGCTCATGATGTGAAGCAGGCCATCGCCCAGCGGCCAGAAGACGGCAGACGCCAGCCCGCCCGCCAGCGTGACGCGTGAGATCGTTCTTCGCGCCTGCTGCCCGTAGAGGTTGACCAGCGCGGCGAACAGCGCATCGTACAGCGACAGACGCATCCCGATGCCGCACAGTAGCCAGGCGCCGTACCAGCCAGACAGCGTCCGGGTATACGCCATACCGGCGCAGCTTGCGGCGATCAGCAGCGTTCCGCCCATTACCACTTTCTGTCCGCCAAAGCGTGCCAGCAGACGGGCGACGAAAGGGGAGACCGCGGCCATCACCAGCATCGCCAGCGTCAGGCCGAGGTAAATCTGCGGCGCTGACCATCCCCGGTCGGCTGAAATTGCCCGCACAAAGGTGCCGGGCAGATAAAACGAGATCCCCCAGTTGATAAGCTGATTACATCCGGCAGTAAGGGCAAGGCGACGAGGCAGGGCAGGTGTTTCCATTGTTTTTCATTCCGTTATGCAGTTGTCCTGAGCATAGCGAGCGCGGTATTGTGCTGGCAGGCCTGCAACCTTATGCGCTGTATAAGAGAAACTTTGAATGACGACGCTTAACCTTGGCTATCTCGCGACGTTCCGTCTGGTGATCCAGCGCGGCAGCTTTTCGGCGGCGGCGGATCTGCTGGGCATTTCCCAGCCCGCCGTTAGTCTGCAAATACGTCAGCTGGAGCAGTTTCTGCAAACGCGGCTGGTGGAGCGTACCGGGCGGGGCATTAAGGCCACGGCGGCAGGAGAGTCACTGCTGGTTCACGGAGAGCGCATTCAGCTGGTTGTGGACGAAACCCTGCGGTCCGTGAGCGCGTTCAGCCACGATGTCAGCGGGACCATTACTCTTGGCACGGGGGCGACGGCCTGTATCCACCTTCTGCCGCCCCTGCTGGAGCAGCTGCGCCGCGACTATCCGCTCCTGCGGGTGGGCGTAACAACGGGCAACACCCTCGATATCGTCAGGGCCATTGAAGAGAACCGTCTCGATATGGGGCTGGTGACGCTGCCGGTCAGCGGCAGAGCGCTGGACGTTATGCCGGTGATGGACGAGGAGTTTGTTTTTATCGCGTCGCGGGAACAGCAGGATGCTTTCAGGGAGTTAACCCCGGAGGCGCTCCATGCCCAGCCGCTGATCGCCTTTGAGTCTGGCAGCGGTACCCGGGCGCTCATTGATGGCTGGTTTGCGGCCAATGGGTTAGCGATCGCGCCGGTGATGCAGCTTGGCAGCATTGAGGCGATTAAGCGTATGGTTCGGGTGGGGCTCGGCTACAGTATCGTTCCGCGAATGGCGGTTGAGCATGACGCTGACCGTGAAGGGCTCTGCGTCATGTCGCTCACGCCCGTGCTGCAGCGCCAGCTCGCCATCGTGATGCGGCAGGACAAGATCCTCAGCAAAGGGATCGCGGGGATAATTCGGCTGGTACAAAACCCATCGCAGGGCTAGCGGTCAGCGGCGTCGACGTTCAGGCTGGACTGCTGCGACTGGATTTTTTCCTGATGGTGATACCAGGCGCCGATGGAAGAGTAAACGAAGCGGCCAAAGAAAAACAGAAAGCTGATGAGCAGTATAATGCGGGTCATCCGGGTGTTAAAACGGTGTCGTTTGCGCATACGCGTGGCCTGACTCACTCTTCTTTTTCCTGGGCATGCCCTTCTGGGCGACGGGGATATTAAGGCACAGCGGAAAGAGAGGGTCAATTCCGTCATGTGTAAATAACCGTCAACGTTTACATTAATTATTGTTATTGAAATTAATATTTGCATTTACCATATTGATAATATGAAGAAAATTATTTCAAAAAAACGCTGTGCAAAGCTTATTTGCGTAAAATAGTTTGATTTATGTCAACGGATTCCCGGCCCTGATATTTAAAATCCCTCCTCCATACCGTTCGCTCCGCACGTCGCCGGGCGGCGCCAGGTCAGGTTGGATGCCTGTCATTATTTTCCATCTGGAGAAAAAGGGGTTTAACCGGGCATCTATGAACATTTTTGCTTTCCTGAAAAAGAATCAACACCGCTGGTGGGTATTGCCGCTTATTTTACCGGTGGTTTTACTTCCCGTACTGAGCGTGGCGAATACGTTCACGCACCTGGGCGACGGGATAGCGGCACTTTATTATTTACCGCTCTCGTTTTTGCTTTCGCTGATGATGTTTTTTGGTCTGGAAGCCCTTCCCGGGATCGTGTTGTCGCTGTTTATCCGCTATTACCCGTCGGTCGGGATGTTTGAAACCGTCGCCGGCGTGCTCCATTTTATTGTCCCTATAGTGCTTAGCTGGGGCGGCTACCGGGTGTTTGCGCCCAGACGCAATATGACGGCATACGGCGACGTACGGCTGATGGCGCAGCGCATTTTCTGGCAGGCCTTCTGCCCCGCGACGCTGTTTCTGCTGTTGTTCCAGTTTGCGGTGTATTTGGGCGTGTATGAGAGCCGCCAGAGCCTGGCAGGGCTTAACCCCCTCAACATTCGCACGCTGATCAACTATCAGGCCTTGCTGGTCAGCGGTCTGACGGGCGTGCCGTTAAGTTATCTGCTGATCCGCCTGATTCGTCATCCGCGCTATCTCAAAAGCCTCATCTCGCAGATCCGTACCCAGATAGACAAAAAGGTGACGCGCGCTGAGTTTCTGATTTGGGCCATTGCGCTTGCCGGGCTGCTTTCGCTCCTGCTGCTGCCGATGAATGAAAACAGTTCGATTTTCACCACTAACTACACCCTGTCGCTGCTGATGCCGGTGATGCTCTGGGGGGCGATGCGCTTTGGCTATAAGCTGATTTCGCTTATCTGGATCCCGATACTGCTGGTGTCTATTCACTATTTTTACCGCTATATCCCCGTGAACCAGGGGTACGACATTCAGCTGGCAATCACCTCTTCCAGCTATCTGGTCTTCTCGTTTGTGGTGATTTACATGTCGATGCTGGCGACCCGGCAGCGGGCGGTGAACAAACGCTCCCGCAGGCTGGCGCTGCTCGACCCGGTTCTGCATATGCCAAACCTGCGGGCGCTCTCGCGCGATCTGGCGAAAAACCCGTGGTCGGCGCTCTGTTTACTCCGCGTTCCTGAGCTTGAAATTCTGGGCCGTAACTATGGCGTGTTACTGCGCATTCAGTACAAACAGCAGCTCGCGCAATGGATTAACGGCACGCTCCAGCCCAATGAGCAGGTCTATCACCTGACGGGCTGTGACATGGCGGTTCGCCTTAACGCCGAATCGCACCAGCAGCGGATTGAAACCCTGGACGAGCACATCAAGCAGTTCCGCTTTGTCTGGGACGGCATGCCGCTGCAGCCGCAGGTGGGGGTGAGCTACTGCTATGTGCGTTCGCCGGTTAACCACCTCTATCTGGTGCTGGGTGAGCTGGGGGTGGTGGCCGATCTGTCGCTCTCCTCTAACCATCCGGAAAATCTTCAGCAGCGCGGCGCCGTCCATCTGCAGCGCAGCCTGAAGGATAAAGTCGCGGTGATGAGTCGCCTGCAGCGTGCGCTGGATAACAACGCATTCACGCTGCTCGTTCAGCCCGTACGCGGCCTGCGTGGCGATAGGTATCATGAGGTCTTGCTGCGGATGACTGATGCAAACGGGCTGTTGATCTCCCCTGAACAATTCCTGCCGATAGCCCAGGAGTTTGGCCTCTCTTCGCGGGTAGATTTGTGGGTGCTGGAGCATACGCTGCGCTTCCTCGCCGCGCATCGCGAACGGCTGCCCGGCCAGCGCTTTGCCATTAATCTGGCCCCTTCAACGGTGTGTCGGGTGCAGTTCCCGCTTGAGGTGAGTCGCCTGCTGGCGAAATATGCCATTGAGCCGTGGCAGCTGATCTTTGAAGTGACGGAGTGCAGCACCTTCTGCAACGCGGAGCAGGGGCTCCACATCCTTCGGCAGCTGCAGAAAATGGGGGTACGCATTGCGATCGATGATTTTGGTACCGGCTATGCGAGCTATGCGCGGCTGAAAAGCGTGGATGCGGACATTCTCAAAATCGACGGCGATTTCATCCGCAATATCGTCAACAACAGTCTGGATTACCAGATTGTGGCCTCTATCTGTCATCTGGCTCGCATGAAGAAGATGCTGGTGGTGGCGGAATATGTCGAGACCGAAGAGATACGTAGCGCGGTGCACGCGCTAGGCATTGATTATGTGCAGGGCTATCTGATTGGCAGACCGGCACCGCTTGAGTCACTGCTGGAAGCAGAGGCGTCCACGGCGGACGCCTGAGCCGTTACGCGGCGACGTCGGCGCTATCTTCCTCGATTTTGAGCATCCAGCCGGTGACCGCTTCCCAGTACTGCTGCTCTTTTTCCAGGTCCAGCAGGACCAGCGCGTTCTGGCTGAACCAGTCGTGCGGGAAGCTCAGCGTCCAGTGGTGATCGTCGGTTTTCAGCTTCAGCGTCGGCGGTGTGGTGGTGGCCTGACGCTGATTGTTCAGCAGCACGCCCAGGCGCAGCAGCTGAATAAGCGGCAGGAACTGCTTTTTCTTAAACAGCGTGAAGCGCGGCAGATCGTCGAGCTTGATGGCTTTACGGTGATAGCGCACCAGGGTCGCCATCATGGTTTGCTGCTCCTGGTTGAAGCCGGGCAGATCGCTGTTTTGCAGAATATACGCTGAATGGCGGTGCATCCCGCTGTGGTTGATGTTCAGCCCTACCTCGTGCAGCATCGCGGCCCATTTCAGCAGCGCGGCAAGCTGCGGGTGCGCCAGCTTGGGGTTCTGCTCCTGCCACTGCTCGTACATCTGCACCGTGGTTTCCAGCACGCGCTTCGCCTGCTCGCGGTCGATGTTGTACTGGTTGGCCAGGCTCTGCGCGGTGCGGCTGCGAATGTCCTGATGGCGGAAGCGGCCCTCCATCTCATACAGCACCCCCTCACGCAGCGCGCCGTCGGAAAGGCGCAGCTCTTTAATCGCCAGGGCGTCAAACACGCCGCAGAGAATAGCCAGGCCCGGCACGAAGACTGCCTTACGCTCGTCGGAAAGCCCCGGCAGGCTTAGGGCGTCAAAACTTTTATGCTTCAGCATCTCTTCGGTCAGCAGGGTCAGGCGTTCAGGCGTGATAAAACCGTCTTTTTCACCCATCGCCAGCAGCACTTCATGCGCCGCCTTGATGGTGCCCGACGCGCCCAGCGCCACGTTCCAGCCCTGAATGCGGTACTGCCAGGCCAGATTCTCCAGCTTCTGGATCGCAGCCATTTTCGCCCGCTGGAAGTTTTCACGGGTAATGGTGCCGCCGGGGAAGTACATCTGCGCGAAGCTGACGCAGCCCATGCGACGGCTTTCCACCAGGCGCGGCTCAAAGTCTTCGCCGATCACCAGCTCCGTAGAACCACCGCCGATGTCGATCACCAGCTTGCGCCCTTTTTCCGGCTGGGTATGTTCAACGCCCATGAAAATCAGACGCGCCTCCTCGTTACCGGAGATGATCTCAATCGGGTAGGGGATCACTTTTTCGGCCCGCTTGAGGAACTCCGGCGCGTTCAGCGCCTGGCGCAGCGTGTGGGTGCCCACGATGCAAACGCTGGAGGGCGAGAAGCCCTGCAGGCGTTCGGCAAACAGCGACAGGCAGTTTAAACCGCGCTCCATCGCCTCTTCGCTGAGCATGCTGCGCTCATCAAGCCCATCCGCCAGGTGTACGCGCTGCTTCAGACGACCGATGATCTGCAGCGCGCCATCCACCTCACGGGCGATGACCATGTGAAAACTGTTAGAGCCAAGATCGACCGCGGCGTATTCCTGCGGGCGTGGGGTCTTATCATTTATCGGCATAGGTTAATCGGGTTGCTCGAGTGATTTGATATAGTCATAAATCGCCAGCTGTGACCGCACTTTACGGCGGTTGCCGCGCGGTACGTAGCGGTTACTGAGTTCTTTGTCGATATAGCGCGCCTTCACCGTATCGCTGAACAGGATCTCGATAATGTCGAGGATACGCTGTTTCAGACGCGGATCCAGCAGCGGCGTCGCGACTTCAATTCGATAGTCAATATTGCGCGTCATCCAGTCTGCCGAAGAGAGATAGACCTGTTTATCGCCCGCATTATCGAAAATATAGACCCTATCGTGCTCCAGGTAGCGGTCAACGATGCTGATAACGCGAATATTGTCGCTGATGCCTTCCAGTTCCGGAATAAGCGAGCACATGCCGCGGATCAGCAGGTTAACCGGCACGCCGGAGCTGGACGCCGCATACAGTCTGTCCACCAGCCCTTTATCGACCAGGTTGTTAAGCTTCAGCGTGATGCCGGACGACAAGCCTTTCTGCGCATTGGCGATCTCTTTATCGATCATATCGTACAGCAGGCGGCGCGAGTTCTGCGGTGAGACTAGCAGATAGTCGAAGCTCACCGGACGGTACGGGTTTTCGATAAAGTTAAAGACCCGGCGCACTTCGTTGGTAATGCGGGCGTCAGCGGTTAAGAGCGAGTAGTCGGTATAAATCCGCGCGGTTTTTTCGTTAAAGTTCCCGGTGCCGATGTGGGCATAGCGCACCACGTCATCGCCCTCTTTACGCGAGATCAGGAACAGTTTGGCGTGAATTTTCAGACCCGGCGCGGAGAAGATCACGTGCACGCCCGCTTCCGTCAGGCGGCGCGCCCAGTGAATGTTCGCCTCTTCGTCGAAGCGCGCCTGCAGCTCAACCACCACGGTGACTTTTTTGCCGTTGTGTGCCGCGTGGATCATCGCGTCGATGATGCGGGAATCTTTTGCCACGCGGTAGATGTTGATTTTGATCGCCAGCACGTTCGGGTCGAACGAGGCCTGACGCAGCAGCTCCAGCACGTGTTCAAAGGTGTGGTACGGGTAGTAGAGCAGCACGTCGCGCTCGCGGATGGCGTCGAATCCGTTGCGGAACTTATCGAACCAGATATGACGCAGGCGCGGCAGCGGTTTGTTCACCAGATTGGCTTTGCCAACGTTCGGGAAGCCAATGAAGTCTTTAAAGTTGTGGTAACGGCCACCCGGCACGATGGAGTCATAGCGCGAAATGGTCAGCTTCTCGCGCAGCATCTCCACCATGGCGTCCGGCATGTCGCGCTGATAGACAAAGCGCACCGGCTCGGCCGTCAGGCGCTGTTTCAGGCTGGAGGACATCAGCTCCATCAGGCTGGCTTCCATCTCGTGCACCAGGTCATATTCGGCGTCACGGGTCATCTTCATCGAGTAGGCGTTTAACGCATCGTAATCGAAGAAGCCTTTGAAAATGTCGTCCAGGCAGTAGCGCAGGATGTTATCCAGCAGGATCATCGGCTTGCGTCTGCGCGGGGTTTCCGGCGGCAGGTTCACAAAGCGCGGCACCTTGTCGGACGGGATCTCCAGCAGGGCATAACGGATGGATTCACCGCGAATAATTTCCACCGCCAGGTAGGTGTAGTCATCCTTCAGGAATTGCACCAGATCGGTTTCGCGGTTGATGAGAATCGGGGTAATGTGCTGGCGCAGGTACTGTTTAAAGTAGTGGCGCAGCCAGTTTTGTTGGTTAACGGAAAGCTGACGTTCGTTAATCAGGAAGATTTGATTGCGCGCCATCTCCAGCAGCAGTTCGTTATACAGGCCGTCAAATTCCTGATCGGCTTTCAGCACGCGGGACTGGATTTTGCCCAGCAGATGCCGCGAGTGCGAGTTTAAGCCCTGTTCTTCGCTGATGATGATGCGTCTTTTCAGCTCGGCAAAGCGAACCTTGTAGAACTCATCCAGGTTGTTGGAATAAATGCCTAAAAAACGCATGCGTTCGATCAGCGGGTTACTTTTGTCGGCCGCTTCCTGGAGTACACGTTCGTTAAATGCTAACCAGCTTAGCTCTTTCTCGATATATAACTTTTCCTGACCCATTACAGCTCACACTCCAGTTCAATCACAGGACGTGGTAAATCCGTCTCGTCCTTATTATGGCGAGCATTTCCACGATATGTCCAACAGTGCCAGAAAAGTATGACAGTTATTTTTTTTGTTGGGGAATTTAGCGGGTTGGGGGAGGGAATATCGGGTAAGCGAAGCGCCACCCGACATAGCAAACTACTCTTCGGCCGCATAACCCTGCGGGGGCAACTTCACGCCGTCCAGCCAGGCTGCGCCGTCGCGCATCTCCAGACGCCCGTCGACAAACCAGCTTACCACCAGCGGGTAAATGGCGTGCTCCTGCGTCTGCACGCGTTCGGTCACGTCGTCTTCGTTGTCGCCGTCAAAGACCGGGACTTTCGCCTGCAGGATCACCGGGCCACCGTCCAGCTCGTCGGTCACGAAATGGACGGAGGTACCGTGCTCCTCGTCACCGTTTTCCAGCACCTGACGATGGGTATGCAGGCCGGGATATTTTGGCAGCAGGGAAGGGTGAATATTCAGCAGTCGACCGGCGTAGTGTTCGACGAAGGCCGGGCTCAGAATACGCATATAGCCCGCCAGCACTACGAGGTCGGGCGCGTAGGCGTCAATCTCCTGCACCAGCTCGCGGTCAAAGGCTTCACGTCCGGCGAACTGGCTGGCTTCCAGCGCGTGAGCGGGAATGTTCGCTTCCCGCGCGCGCTCAAGGCCGAACGCGTCGGCCTTGTTGCTGAAAACTGCCCGAATGGTGCCATTGATTTTCTTCTGTTTGCAGGCGTCTATGATGGCCTGCAAATTGCTTCCGTTGCCGGAAATAAGCACCACGATGTTTTTCATTCAATGACCACACGCTGTTCGGAATCGGAGGCTTTAATCGTACCGATTTTCCACGCGTTTTCACCTTTCTCGGTCAGCAGCTTAACCGCTTTATCCGCTTCGCTTGCCGGCAGGGCGATAACCATGCCCACGCCGCAGTTAAAGGTGCGGTACATTTCGTGAGAGCTCACGTTGCCTGCAGTCTGCAGCCAGTTAAAGACGGCTGGCCACTGCCATGAGGATTCGTCGATCACCGCCTGGGTGTTGTCCGGCAGCACGCGCGGGATGTTTTCCCAGAAGCCGCCGCCGGTCAGGTGAGCAATAGCGTGAACGTCAACGTTCTCGATAAGCTCCAGCACGTTTTTCACGTAGATGCGGGTTGGGGCCAGCAGGTGGTCAGCCAGCGGTTTACCGCCCAGCTCGGTGGTCAGCGGATCGCAGCCGCTTACTTCGAGGATTTTACGCACCAGAGAGTAGCCGTTAGAGTGCGGGCCGCTGGAGGCCAGCGCGATCAGCACATCGCCATCGGCCACTTTGCTGCCGTCGATAATTTCTGATTTTTCTACTACGCCGACGCAGAAGCCCGCGACGTCATAATCTTCGCCGTGGTACATGCCCGGCATTTCAGCGGTTTCACCGCCCACCAGCGCACAGCCGGACTGCAGACAGCCTTCGGCGATACCGTTAATGACGCTGGCTGCGGTATCCACATCCAGTTTGCCGGTCGCGTAGTAATCGAGGAAGAACAGCGGCTCTGCGCCTTGAACCACCAGGTCGTTCACACACATCGCAACCAGATCGATACCGATCGTGTCGTGACGTTTTAAATCCATCGCCAGGCGCAGCTTGGTGCCTACGCCGTCAGTACCCGAGACCAGAACAGGTTCACGATATTTTTGCGGCAGCGCGCACAGTGCGCCGAATCCACCCAGACCACCCATCACTTCCGGGCGGCGGGTTTTCTTCACCACACCTTTGATTCGGTCAACCAGCGCATTACCTGCGTCAATATCAACACCGGCATCTTTGTAGCTGAGAGAAGTTTTGTTGGTCACGGCTTAAATCCCCACGCGATTGCATAGCTAGTAAGAAAAATCGGCGCAATTCTAACAGTCCAGGCAAACGTTTGCGAGCCTATTCTGGACGTGGGGATCTTTTTTTCTGTATAGCCCGCAAATGCAGCCAAACTTGACTCCGTTCACGAAAATGAAACCGGTTTCGGCGATCTGCTTGCAACGAATATCCCCTTTGCACATCATCGAACTGAAACCGGTTTCTGTAATTGTTTTTGCAGAAAATAACGCAGAATGAGGGAAAGCGAATGTCAGGATTCAAAGCAGATTTTCTGTGGGGTGGGGCCGTTGCGGCGCACCAGCTTGAGGGCGGCTGGAAAGAGGGCGGTAAGGGCGTAAGCGTTGCCGACGTCATGACCGCGGGCGCCCACGGCGTGCCGCGTGAAATCACCAACGGCGTGCTGGAGGGGAAAAACTACCCTAACCATGAGGCTATCGACTTCTACCACCGTTATAAAGAAGACATCAAACTCTTTGCCGAGATGGGGTTCAAATGCTTTCGTACCTCCATCGCCTGGACGCGTATCTTCCCGAAAGGCGACGAGCTGGAGCCGAACGAGGCAGGCCTGAAATTCTATGACGATCTGTTCGACGAATGCCTGAAGTACGGCATTGAACCGGTTATTACGCTTTCCCACTTCGAGATGCCGTTCCACCTGGTGACGGAATACGGCGGCTGGCGCAATCGTAAGCTGATCGACTTCTTTGTCCGCTTCGCGAAGGTCGTTTTTGAGCGCTACCAGCATAAAGTGAAGTACTGGATGACCTTTAACGAGATCAACAACCAGGCCAACTTCCACGAAGACTTTGCGCCATTTACCAACTCCGGGCTGAAGTACGCGCCAGGTGAAGACCGCGAGCCGGTGATGTTCCAGGCGGCGCACTACGAACTGGTGGCCAGCGCCCTGGCGGTGAAGGCGGGCCGCGAGATTAACCCGTCGCTGCAGATCGGCTGCATGATTGCCATGTGCCCTATCTACCCGCTGACCTGTGCGCCGGACGACATGATGATGGCGATGAATGCCATGCACCGTCGCTACTGGTTTACCGACGTTCACGTGCGCGGCAAATATCCGCAGCATCTGCTCAACTACTTCGAGCGTCGCGGCTTCGCGCTGGATATCACCGAAGAAGATAAAGCCGCGCTCACGCAGGGCTGCGTGGATTACATCGGGTTCAGCTACTACATGTCTTTCGCCACCAAAGCGACGGCAGATAACCCGGCGCTGGACTACGACGAGAGCAAGAGTCTGGTCTCCAACCCGTACGTGCAGAAATCCGACTGGGGCTGGCAGATTGATCCGGTCGGGCTGCGCTACTCCCTGAACTGGTTCTGGGATCACTACCAGCTGCCGCTGTTTATCGTTGAGAACGGCTTTGGCGCGATCGACGTGCAGGAGAGCGACGGCACGGTGAACGACCAGTACCGCATCGATTACCTTTCTGCGCACATCCGCGAGATGAAAAAAGCAGTGGTGGAAGACGGCGTGGATCTGATGGGCTATACCCCGTGGGGCTGTATCGACCTGGTGTCTGCCGGAACGGGCGAAATGAAAAAACGCTACGGCTTTATCTTTGTCGATAAAGATAACGAAGGTAACGGCACCCTGAACCGCAGCAAGAAGAAATCGTTCGACTGGTATAAGCAGGTGATTGCGAGCAACGGCGATAACCTCTAATTGTCGGGTGGCGCTAACGCTTACCCGACCTACAATACACGTAGGCCCGCGTAAGCGTAGCGCCACCGGGCAAGACCCCGCACCCAAGCCGGAGCCCAGCCTCCGGTTTTTTTGTTTTTGATTGATGTACGTCAAGCAAGTTGGGTATGGCGCAATCCGAAAAAAGCGGTATAATCCCGCGATTTTTTTGCGGATGCCACCTCAGAGGAGAAAGAGAATGAAGATTGTGGAAGTGAAACACCCACTCGTTAAACACAAGTTGGGCCTGATGCGTGAGCATGACATCAGCACGAAGCGTTTTCGCGAACTGGCTTCTGAAGTGGGCAGCTTGCTGACCTACGAAGCAACCTCCGATCTGGAAACGGAAAAAGTGACCATCGAAGGCTGGAACGGCCCGGTGCAGGTTGAGCAGATCAAAGGTAAGAAAATTACCGTAGTGCCTATCCTGCGTGCCGGTCTTGGCATGATGGAAGGCGTGCTGGAGCATGTACCGAGCGCGCGCATCAGCGTGGTCGGTATCTACCGTAACGAAGAGACGCTGGAGCCGGTACCTTACTTCCAGAAGCTGGTCTCTAACATCGACGAGCGCATGGCGCTGGTGGTTGACCCAATGCTGGCGACCGGCGGTTCAATGATCGCCACCATCGATCTGCTGAAAAAAGCGGGCTGCAGCAGCATTAAGGTGCTGGTGCTGGTTGCGGCACCGGAAGGGATCGCGGCGCTGGAAAAAGCGCACCCGGACGTTGAGCTGTACACCGCCTCTATCGACCAGGGGCTGAACGAGCACGGGTACATCATCCCGGGGCTCGGCGATGCCGGCGATAAGATCTTTGGTACGAAATAATCGAATAACGATAAATAAGCCGACTTTGATAGTCGGCTTTTTTTTGAATAAAAACCAACAATACTACACAGAGGAAAACACTATGACGCGCCGTGCTATCGGGGTGAGTGAAAGACCGCCGCTTTTACAGACTATCCCGCTTAGTTTGCAGCACCTGTTCGCTATGTTTGGCGCAACCGTGCTGGTGCCAATCCTGTTTCACATTAACCCGGCTACCGTGCTGTTGTTCAACGGCATCGGTACGCTGCTGTACCTCTTTATCTGTAAAGGCAAAATCCCGGCGTATCTGGGGTCGAGCTTTGCTTTTATCTCGCCGGTGCTGTTGCTGCTGCCGCTGGGTTATGAGGTCGCGCTGGGCGGCTTTATCATGTGTGGCGTGCTGTTCTGCCTGGTCTCCTTCATTGTGAAGAAAGCCGGTACCGGCTGGCTGGACGTGATGTTCCCGCCTGCGGCGATGGGCGCCATCGTTGCCGTCATCGGCCTGGAGCTGGCAGGCGTGGCGGCGAATATGGCTGGTCTGCTGCCTGCTGATGGGCAGTCGCCGGACTCCAAAACCATTATCATCTCGCTGGTGACGCTGGGCGTGACGGTATTTGGCTCCGTGCTGTTCCGCGGTTTTATGGCGATTATCCCGATCCTGATCGGCGTGCTGGCGGGCTACGCGCTCTCCTTCGTCATGGGCGTTGTGGATACCACCCCGATTGCCGAGGCGCACTGGTTCGCGCTGCCAACTTTCTACACCCCACGCTTTGAATGGTTCGCCATTTTCACCATTCTGCCTGCCGCGCTGGTGGTAATTGCGGAGCACGTTGGCCACCTGGTGGTGACGGCGAACATCGTGAAGCGCGACCTGATCCGCGACCCGGGTCTGCACCGCTCCATGTTTGCCAACGGTTTCTCCACCATCATCTCCGGTTTCTTCGGTTCCACGCCAAACACCACCTACGGTGAAAACATCGGCGTGATGGCGATTACCCGCGTCTACAGTACCTGGGTTATCGGCGGCGCGGCGATCATCGCCATTCTGCTCTCCTGCGTGGGCAAGCTGGCGGCAGCGATTCAGATCATTCCTGTGCCGGTGATGGGCGGCGTTTCTCTGCTGTTGTACGGGGTGATCGGTGCCTCCGGTATTCGCGTTCTGATTGAATCCAAAGTGGATTACAGCAAGGCGCAAAACCTGATCCTGACCTCCGTTATCCTGATCATCGGCGTGAGCGGCGCGAAGGTGCACATCGGTGCGGCCGAGCTGAAGGGCATGGCGCTGGCGACCATCGTGGGCGTGGGCCTGAGCCTGATTTTCAAGCTGATCTCGGTGATCCGCCCGGAAGAGGTGGTGCTGGACGCTGACGAAAGCGAAAAAGCCCCACACTGATCCATTAACTGGGCGAAGGATCGCCCGGTTCTCTCCTGGCGGGTTCCGTGTTAAACTCATCGCCGATTTTATGTAAGATCTCTGGTTGAGGTATTTCTGAACGGACCGGCACAGCTCTCTCTGCCACTCTATCTCCCTGACGACGAAACTTTTGCGAGTTTCTGGCCGGGTGATAACCCCTCTTTACTGGCTGCACTGCAAAACGTGCTGCGTCAGGATCACAGCGGATACATCTATATCTGGTCACGCGAAGGCGCGGGGCGCAGTCACCTGCTGCATGCCGCCTGTGCCGAGCTTTCGGCGCGCGGCGATGCGGTCGGCTATGTGCCGCTGGATAAACGTACCTGGTTTGTGCCTGAAGTGCTTGAGGGCATGGAACATCTCTCGCTGGTCTGCATCGATAATATCGAATGCGTGGCGGGGGACGAGCCGTGGGAAATGGCGATCTTTAACCTCTACAACCGCATTCTGGAGTCGGGCAAAACCCGGCTGCTGATCACCGGCGATCGTCCGCCGCGCCAGCTTAACCTTGGGCTGCCGGATCTGGCGTCTCGTCTGGACTGGGGGCAAATCTACAAGCTCCAGCCGCTGTCGGATGAAGATAAGCTGCAGGCGTTACAGCTGCGAGCAAAGCAGCGCGGCTTTGAGCTGCCGGAAGACGTGGGCCGTTTCCTGCTCAAGCGTCTGGACCGCGAGATGCGCACCCTGTTTGATACGCTCGATCAGCTCGATCGCGCCTCCATTACCGCCCAGCGCAAGCTGACCATTCCGTTTGTGAAAGATATTCTTAAGCTGTAGTTATGCCGGGTGGCGGCTGCGCCTTACCCGGCCTGCATATGGTGCCCGTAGGCCCGGTAAGCGCAGCGCCACCGGGCTAAAGATCCCCCAGCAAGTGCTCCACCAGCAGCGGAATCGGCCTTCCCGACGCCACGCTCCTGGCATTCTCGCGCCACAGCGCCGTGCCGCTGATGTCCAGATGCGCCCACGGGATCGTCTGCGGGCAAAAATGGTGCAGCAGCCACGCCGCCGACGCGCTGATTGCCGCATTGTTGGTTGGCGTGTTGCACAGATCGGCAATCGCGCTGTCGGTCTGCTTTTTCAGCCGCGCGTCCAGCGGCAGAGACCACACTTCGTCGCCGCTCCGCTTACCCGCCTGCGTCAGCGCGGCGCGCAGCGGCTCGTCCTGCGTCATCAGCCCGCTCAGCTCATACCCCAGCGCTTTCACCACCGCACCGGTTAAGGTCGCCATATCAATGATATAGCGTGCCTGCGGATGGCGCTGGCTGGCCCAGGCGATGGCGTCCGCCAGCACCAGTCGGCCTTCGGCATCGGTGTTGTTGATTTCAACCGTCATGCCGTTGCAGGCCGTTGCTACCGAGCCGGGTTGCATGGCGTCCGGTCCGATGGCGTTTTCCGCCAGCGCCAGCACGCCCATGATGCGTACGGGCAGCGCCAGCTCTGCTACGGTCAGCATCAGCCCCAGCACGTTGGCCGCACCGCACATGTCGTATTTCATGGTGTACATGCCTGCGCCTTCCTTCAGCCACAGGCCGCCGGTATCGAAGGTAATGCCTTTACCTACGTAGCAGCGCACCGGGCCGTCAGAAATGCCGTCGTAATGAATAGCCAGCAGACGTGGCGGGCAGGTCGCCCCTTTGCCGACGGCGTTCAGCAGCCCAAGACCCTGCTCAACAATAGCCTTTTCGTTCAGCACCTCGCAGCGCAGGGCAGGGTAGGCGGCACACAGTTTTTGCGCCTCTTCGACCATAAACTGCGGCGTACAGCGATCGGACGGTATATCCGCCAGGCGACGCGCTGCGACCATGCCGTGAGCGATGGCCTGCTGCTGGCGGAAAATAGTTTCCAGCTTCGCCTGCAGTTCCGGCAGGCAGAGGGCGGTGATGTGCTTAATACGAACGCACTCACTGGTTTTTTTCAGCTGTAAATCGCTCAGCCTGTGCGCCTGATTAAAGAGAAAACGCAGCACCTGCGCCAGCACCACCTCGTCGATATCCGTCACGTCCAGCACGATATCTGCGCTGACGGGAGAGGCAATCAGCGGTCGCAGGGCGGCAAGCAGGCCTTCAGTGAGCGCGTCATGCCAGAGCGCATCCGGCAGCAGGGTGATGCGCGCAAAGGGCGCGCAGCCAAAGCGGGTGTCCGCGATGCCGTCAGAGTCACGCATTTCCGCAACAAGCGCGGTTTGCGGCAACTGCGCACAGGAGACGCGGGCGATTAAATGGCTTCGCGGCTTCGCGTCAGAAAGCGCGGTGATAAACTGATACGCGATCATCATGACTCCTCAATCGGTGCGCGGATCCGCGCGGCGTAGGCCTGCATCCACTCTTCGTCCACGGCGTGATAGTGCGTTTTCTCCCGCAGGCGCTCGGTACGAAAAACGGTGAGGGGCTGACGGGCCGTCGCCACCACAAACGAGAAGGTTTTGATGTTAGTGGCGGCGCCAAATTCGCCTCTGTTGTTCATGCACACCACGGAGAGATCGCCCACGCGACCGAAGCGCGACATCAGCTTGTCTTCCAGCTCGAACACCACGGAGTCTGCCGCCTGCTGCGGCGTCATACCCTGCGCCATGCGACGAACAATTTCGTAGCTCGTGCAGCCCTTCATTAGATCTTCACCGACGCCCGTAGCGGTGGCCGCGCCGGTTTCGCTGTCGCAGTAAAAGCCGGAGCCGATAATCGGCGAATCCCCAATGCGGCCGCGTTTTTTCATAAACAGGCCGCTGGTGGAGGTGGCAACGCTCATCGACCCCTGCTTATCGAGGCCGATAATGCCGACGGTGTCGTGTCCGTCGTACGGGCTTAAGCCTTTATCCAGCGTCTCGCGGCAGCGTTTGCGGTAGTGCTGCATAGCCCGTTCGGTGAGCATGCTTTTGTCGGCAAAGCCCTGACTTAGCGCCCATTCACGCGCGCCCTGGCCGACCAGCAGGCTGTTGTAGCGCTGGCGGCTGAGCGCGTGCGCCACGCGCACCGGGTTGGCGATATCCACCAGGTTCCCCACGGCACCGAACGCCAGCGTGTCGCCGTCCATGAATGCCGCGTCCAGCTCGACTTCGCCGTTTTCGGTCGGCAGCCCGCCGTAGCCGACGGATTTATAAAACGGAAAGTCTTCGACGGCGGCGACGGCATCAACCACCGCCGTAGCGACCGGTTTTCCCGCCGCCAGGGCAGACGCAGATTCCGTTACCCCTTCAAGCGCCATTCGCCAGGTTGCGATAATTCCCCACATGCTTTACTCCTGTTTTGCAAGGGTGGTGTCGGTTTGCGTAACGGTGGCAATTTCCGCCGCGTGGTACTGTTTGTCCACGATACGCATGAAAGGCAGGTACAGCATGGCGCCAATCAGCAGGTTGATCAGCTGCATCACGCTGCCGCTCAGGTGTCCGGTGACGATAAAACCGCTGATCACCGGCGGCAGCGTCCAGGGGATAAACACCCCGGTGGTGACGGCGACCGCGCCAACCTTCATCGCCGCATACTGCACGGTGACCAGCACCAGCGGCACCAGGTTGAACGGAATAAGCATGATCGGGTTCATGATCACCGGCAGGCCAAACAGAATCGGCTCGTTGATGTTAAACACCGACGCCCCGGCGCCGAGGCGCGCCACTTCGCGCATGTTTTTACTGCGGGCGAAAATCAGCATCGCAATTACCAGCGACAGCGTAGCACCCGCGCCGCCCATCCAGATCATGTCAAAAAACTGTTCCGTGATAATGTGCGGCGGCGTCGTTCCCGCCTGGATCGCGGCGATATTGTCGGTCTGGTTTTCCATCCACAGCGGACGAATGATGCCGTTAATCATCGAGCCGGAGTTAATGCCCACTGACCAGAGAATGGTGATGCTGAATACCGTCATCAGCGCACCGAAATAGGAGGTACCGTAGTGGCGCACCGGGGTAGCAACCACTTCATAAATAAACTGGTGGATGGTGTTGTAGTGAGTGTTCTCGAAGACGATGCGGATACCCAGTACCAGAATCATCACCAGCAGGGCGGGGATCAGCGCCGCGAACGACTCCTGCACCGCAGGAGGCACGCCGTCCGGCATTTTAATGACCAGATTTTTGCGCTTCAGCCAGCAGAACAGCTCCGTCCAGAGCAGCGAACCGATCATCGCCACGAACAATCCTTTGCTGCCAATCCACTCCACCGGCATCACGGTAATACCGCCGTTTTCCGCCACCTTAATAAACGGCGTCAGGATCAGAAACGCGACCAGCGCCAGAATGCCGCAGGAGATGCGGTCCTCGCCGTAGTGTTCCGCCAGGCGGAAGGCGACCAGGAAGCTGATGAATAGCGACATGGTGGAGAACACCGCGTTGAATGGAATTTCAATAATCGCGCTCCAGCTCTCACCAAAGGCCTGAGACATAAACTGCTGATAGGCCTGGTTAGGGAAGGAGGAGATAACCAGCAGAATGGAGCCGACGATAATAAATGGCATGAATGACACGTAGGCACCGCGAATGGCCCCGAGATGACGCTGCTGGGCCGTTTTCGCCGCCAGGGGCATCAGTTTTGCTTCAAGAAATCCCAGAACATTGTTCATTGTGAACTCCGTACAAGATTGAGGGGTGTTGTTTATGTTATGTCTGTGGATTATCAGTGAAGCGCGGCGAGCGAAAGGTGAAACCGGTCACAAAGCAATCGCCTGTGTTATATAAATCTCATATGATTAGTTAACGGAATTGTTGCGATGGAAATTAAACTTCACGCCAATGCGACCACCACGCCGCGCATCCGCCGCTATCTGCAACAGTCAGATAAAAGCGACAGAGAGCTTGCTGTTGAGCTGGGGATCTCGGTCACGACCGTCAGGCGCTGGCGCAACCGCGACCAGGTTTCGGATAACCACACCACGCCAAAAGTGATACACAAAGCGTTGAGACAGGAGCAGGTGGCGCTGGTGAATGCGCTGCGCGACATCTCAGGGGCGCCGTTAGATGAACTGCTGCAGATGGTTAACGACGTGCTGGGGATCCGCGTTTCAAGGGCAACGCTGAATCGCTATCTCAAACCGGCCTCCACGAAGCTAAAAGGGGGGCCGTTGCAGGGAATAAAAGCGCTGAAGGCTGGCATGCGGCCGCATACGCTGATGCTCCATCATCTGCCTTTATCCCTGCACATGGACGATGGGGGCGAACAACACCTGCTCTGGGCGCGCGAACCGGTGAGCGGCTGGTGTTATGCCCGGCTCTATGCGGGACTGTCGCCCCAGTTGCTCAATACCTGGACGCGGGCGCTGCTTGATGACTGTCCGGCTGATATACAATCTATTGAGACTTTTGGTTTTGAGCTGACGGAGGCTGCAAAAGATGTGGCTGTAAAAACGCATCCCCAAAAACACAACGCGCTTCAGGTAGCGGTGCCATTAGGCGATGTTATTCCTCGCGTGAATGATGAACCGGCGGGAGGGGTGTTGATCGCGCTGTGCGAGTTTTATAACCGGGGCAAAACGCAGAAAAAGCTGGGAGAGAGTACGCCGCAGGCGTTTCTGGAAGCGCTGCGGCGTAGGGACTAGAGAATTTCGAGCACATCTTCCGGCGGACGGCCAATGCGCGCCTTGCCGTTCGCCACCACAATCGGGCGCTCAATCAGCTTTGGATTGTCGACCATCGCCTGTACCAGCTCAGCCTCGGTGAGGCGGTTGTCATCCAGATTAAGCGATTTATACAGATCCTCTTTCTGACGCATCAGTTCGCGCGCGCTGCCCATCCCCAGCATGTGCAGCAGCTCGCGGATCGTCTGCGCGTCCGGCGGCGTCTCCAGATACAGCACCACTTCCGGGTCGATGCCGTTAGATTTCAGCAGGCTGAGGGTGTCGCGGCTCTTGGAGCAGCGAGGGTTATGGTAAATTTTTACCGCGTCTGTCATGACTTCTCCTTTATTACATCTTCTCGTACGGCTTAAAGCGTTGTTGCAGGCCGCGCAGCTGGTCGATACGCGCGTCGTAGCGGGCCTGCTGCAGGCTGCCGAGCTTCACCTGCGAGCTGGCGCTGCTGAGCAGGGAAATAGCCTGATCGAGACGGCCCGCCAGCGCCAGCCCTTCAGCACGCGCCGCCAGTTCCTGATCGCGGTTACCCAGTTGCCCCTGCGCCTGAGCGAGCAGCTCCCAGCCGTTCTGGTCGTCTTTATTGTTAAACGTGTAGCGGTTCAGAATGGTCACGGCCTGCGCAGGCTGACCGCCCTGCAAATAAGCGTTCGCCAGGTTAAGCTGCAGCACCGGGTTGGTCCGTATGTCTTTCGCCCCTTTCAGGCGGTTAATCGCATCAGTGGCTTTCTTCTGCCCCAGATCGATATCCGTCGTGAGATCGAGATACCACGGATTGTTCGGGTCGGCTGCCAGCAGCGGCTGCAGCGCTTTACGCGCCTCGTCGTATTTACTGGCTTCCATCGCCTGTAGCGCCTGACCATACTGCGCGGCATTTTTTTCCCGCACGTTGCCTTTCGCCAGGGTATCCAGCAGATCGCTGGTGAGCTGGTTACGTCCGGAGTTGTACATGCCGAGCGTTCTTACTTTCGCCATGTAGAAGTCCTGCGAAGACTGCACGACCACCGGGCGCATCTGGTTGGCACGGTTGCGTGCGTCCGAGAGACGGCTTTCCGGCAGCGGGTGGGTGAGCAAAATTTCCGGCGGACGGGAAGAATACCGTGCCTGGTCGAGCAGTTTTTCCAGGAAGCTCGGCATGGCCTGCGGGTCAAAGCCGGAGCGCTGTAAAACCTGAATGCCGATGCGGTCAGCTTCCTGCTCGTTTTGCTGGGTGAAGCTGATCATCCCCTGACGCGTTCCCGCAAGCGTACCGGTCAGGGCCGCCATCCCGGCCTGCGGGCTGGCCATCGCCAGCAGAATAGAGCCCAGTGCGCCCACCCAGGTGAGCGGGGCGTTACGCTTCTGGTCTTCCATTGCACGCGCGAGGTGGCGCTGGGTAACGTGCGAAATTTCGTGCGCCATTACCGAAGCCAGCTGGCTTTCGTTGTCTGAGTAACGGAATAACGCCGAATGCAGCACCACGTTTCCGCCGAAGAAGGCGAAGGCGTTGATTTCGTCGTTATTAATCAAATAGAAGTGGAAGGGCGTTTTTACCGAGTCGGCGTGCGCCACCAGGCGCATCCCCAGCCCGTTAATGTACTGCACCAGCAAAGGGTCGTTGATCAGCGGGGCGCTGCCGCGCAGCTGGCGCACATAGTAATCACCCATCTGCATCTCTTGCCCGATAGAGAGCGTGCTTCCTGCCGTGGTGCCCATGTCCGGCAATGAATCGGACGAGTCAGCGAAAGCGGGCAACACCTGACCGACCGTCACTGCGGCAATCAGTGTTGCAACCAGTGTTTTTCTCAACTGCCTGAACATAACCACTGTCCTGTATGTTGGAGGTGCTAATTTGACCGATGAACCGGCATATCGTTCATCTCTGCTGCCCTGCGAGTGTAGCCGTGTTACCGCATGAAGAAAATCCCATTCATCAGGCTTTTGCGGATTGTGACAGGGATACAAAAAGCGAAAGTCTTTTTTGTGACAGTTAGATACAATTCACCGTCTCACTCCCGCCAATCGATTCAGGGAAGGGTTGTATGCTCGAAATGTTAATGCAGTGGTATCGGCGTCGGTTCAGTGACCCGGAAGCCATTGCTTTGCTGGTTATTCTGGTTGCCGGGTTCGGTATTCTGTTCTTCTTCAGCGGCCTTCTCGCCCCTCTGCTGGTGGCGATTGTGCTCGCATACCTGCTGGAGTGGCCAACGGCGCGCCTGGAACATATCGGCTGTTCGCGCCGCTGGGCGACCAGCATCGTGCTGGTGCTGTTTGTCGGCATTCTGCTGCTGATGGCATTTGTGGTGATGCCGGTTGCCTGGCAGCAGGGGATCTACCTGATCCGCGATATGCCCGGCATGTTGAATAAGCTGTCTGATTTCGCCGCCACGCTGCCGCGTCGTTACCCCGCGCTGATGGATGCGGGGATCATAGATGCGATGGCCGAAAACATGCGCGCCCGCATCATGACGATGGGCGATTCGGTGGTGAAATACTCTCTGGCCTCGCTGGTGGGTCTGCTGACGCTGGCCGTCTATCTTGTGCTCGTGCCGCTAATGGTGTTCTTCCTGGTCAAGGACAAAGAGCAAATGCTGAACGCGGTACGCCGCGTGCTGCCGCGCAATCGCGGGCTGGCAGGGCAGGTCTGGCAGGAGATGAACCAGCAGATCACCAACTACATTCGCGGCAAGGTGCTGGAGATGATAGTCGTGGGAGTCGCCACCTGGATTGGCTTCCTGATCTTCGGCCTGAACTACTCGCTGCTGCTGGCGGTGCTGGTCGGATTTTCGGTTCTGATCCCGTATATCGGCGCGTTTGTGGTAACCATTCCGGTGGTGGGCGTTGCGCTGTTCCAGTTTGGTCTGGGTACGGAGTTCTGGAGCTGCTTTGCGGTATACCTGATTATTCAGGGGCTGGACGGTAACCTGCTGGTGCCGGTGCTGTTCTCCGAGGCCGTGAACCTGCATCCGCTGGTGATTATCCTGTCGGTGGTGATTTTCGGCGGGCTGTGGGGGTTCTGGGGCGTGTTCTTTGCCATTCCGCTGGCGACGCTGATTAAAGCGGTGGTGCACGCGTGGCCGGATGTGCCTGCGGTGGAAGAGAAGTAGTTTTTGTGCGGCCTGATGCCCTCACCCCGACCCTCTCCCACAGGGAGAGGGGGAAAACACTAAAAACGGCAACCTGGGTTGCCGTTTTGCTGTTTATCAGGCGCTTTGTTTCAGCCAGTTCAACACCACGTCGTGGTGGTTGCTGGTTTTGAAGTCGTCAAACACATGTTCAACTTTACCGTCAGCGTCAATCAGGAAGCTGATGCGGTGAATGCCGTCGTAGGTTTTACCCATAAAGGTCTTTTCACCCCAGACGCCGAACTGCTCGCAGACCTGGTGGTCTTCGTCGGAAAGCAACGTGAAGTTCAGCAGCTCTTTTTCCGCAAATCGTGACAGCTTTTCTGGTTTATCCGTGCTGATTCCCAGCACTTCCACGCCGACTTTCTTCAACTCGTCCATGTTGTCGCGTAAGCCGCAGGCCTGTACGGTGCAGCCGGGGGTCATGGCTTTCGGGTAGAAATAGACCAGAACACGCTGTCCCTGGAAGTCGGTCAAATTTACTTGCTCACCGTCTTGATCCGGTAAGCTAAATTTCGGTGCGATGTCACCGGCTTTCAGTGGATTCATTACTCAACTCCATCCTGTTCGTGCTGCGAATAATTGACGACGCTTATACTGCCCTGCGCGTTTAATTCTGTACAGAGGGCTTTGAACGCTTGCTCGATATTTGACGCATCCTGCGAGGCAGGGCTGTGTGCGGTAATTTGAATAAAGAGCGTGGGAACGGTGCTTTCGTCGCCCGGCTGCGTGCGGGAGACGAGTTCGGCAATGTTCATCTGATGGCTGTCGAACAGCGCGGTAAAGCGCTCAATCAGATGCGGAGAATCAGGGACTTCAACCTGCACCCAGACGGTCGCGGGCATGGCCGGACGCGGGCGCGCGGTGGTGCGCTTCATGACGATCAGCAAATCCAGCTCCGCGCCTTTCAGCGGCAGGGTGGATTCAATAAGGGTAATGGCATTCCATGTTCCGGACAGCAGCATGATAAACGTGAACTCTTCGCCGAGCATCGCCAGGCGGCTGTCTTCGATGTTACAGCCGCAGCTGCTCACGTGACGGGTGATGGTGTTCACGATACCCGGCCTGTCGGCACCCAGCGCGGTGATAACCAGGTAATGTTGTGATGAGGTTGTCAAACCTGTTCTTCCTTTGCATGGTTAAGTCTTCCTAAGGAAAGCATAAAAAAAACGTGCATACAACCGCCAGAGGGCCTCAGGTCGCTTGCTTTTATTACAGTTCCAAACGTACCATTGAGGCTCTTGTTCGCACAGAGGATGGCTCATGTTCACGGGAAGTATTGTCGCGCTTGTTACACCGATGGATGAAAAAGGTAATGTCTGCCGGTCCAGCATGAAAAAGCTGATTGATTACCATGTCGCCAATGGAACCTCGGCGATCGTTTCGGTAGGGACTACCGGTGAATCTGCAACGCTGAGCCACGAAGAGCACGGCGATGTGGTTATGCTGACCCTGGAACTGGCTGACGGACGTATTCCGGTCATTGCGGGGACAGGTGCTAATGCGACCGCAGAAGCGATCAGCCTGACCAAACGTTTTAACGACAGCGGCATCGTGGGCTGTCTGACGGTAACCCCTTACTACAACCGTCCTACTCAGGAAGGTTTGTTCCAGCACTTCAAAGCCATCGCTGAACATACTGACTTGCCACAAATTCTGTATAATGTGCCGTCCCGTACCGGCTGCGATATGCTGCCGGAAACCGTTGGTCGTCTCTCGGAAGTAAAAAATATTATCGGTATTAAAGAGGCGACAGGGAACTTAAGCCGCGTTCATCAGATCAAAGAGCTGGTTTCAGACGACTTTATCCTGTTGAGTGGTGATGATGCGACCTCGCTGGACTTTATGCAGCTTGGTGGTCATGGCGTGATCTCCGTAACGGCGAACGTTGCGGCGCGCGATATGGCTGAAATGTGCAAACTGGCCGCAGCCGGTCACTATAATGAAGCGCGTGTCATTAATCAGCGTCTGATGCCGTTGCACAATAAATTATTTGTCGAACCCAATCCGATCCCAGTGAAATGGGCGTGTAAGGAGTTGGGGCTTGTAGCATCCGATACGCTGCGTTTGCCAATGACACCGATTACCGACCACGGTCGCGACATCGTCAGGGCAGCGCTGAAGCATGCCGGTTTGCTGTAAAGTTTAGGGAGATTTGATGGCTTATTCAGTACAGAAGTCGCGCCTGGCGAAGGTTGCGAGTGTTTCGCTTGTTATGCTGCTCGCTGCCTGTAGTTCAGACTCGCGCTACAAGCGCCAGGTGAGCGGTGATGAATCCTATCTGGATGCGACCCCGCTTGCTGAACTTCATGCACCGGCTGGTATGATCCTGCCGATTCAAAACGGCGATTATAATATTCCCGTGACCAACGGCAGCGGCCTGGTTGGTAAAGCGCTTGATATTCGTCCGCCAGCACAGCCTCTGGCGCTGGTAAGCGGGGCGCGTACCCAGTTCACCGGTGATACGGCGTCTCTGCTGGTTGAAAGCGCGCGCGGAAGCAATCTGTGGCCACAGGTCGTCAGCGTTATTCAGGCGAAGAATTACACCATTGATAAGCGCGATGACGCCAGCCAGACGTTAACCACCGACTGGATCGAGTGGAACCGTCTTGATGAAGATCAGCAGTACCGTGGACGCTATCAGGTCTCCGTGAAACCACAGGGTTACCAGCAGGCAGTTAACGTTAAGCTGTTGAACCTGGAGCAGGCGGGTAAACCGGTTGCGGATGCCGCCTCTATGCAGCGTTACAGCACTGAAATGCTGAACGTGATTGCCGCAGGTCTGGATAAGACTGCTACCGATGCCGCGAACGCCGCGCAGAACCGTAACGGCGTCACTTTCGACGTTCAGAGCGGCGCGGATGACACCGGCCTGCCAATGCTGGTGGTGCGTGCACCGTTTAACCAGACCTGGCAGCGCCTGCCAGCGACGCTGGAAAAAGTGGGCATGAAAGTGACCGACAGCACCCGTTCGACCGGCAGCATGACGGCGACCTATAAACCGCTGTCCGACAGCGCATGGCAGGAACTGGGCGCCAAAGATCCTCAGCTTGCCTCCGGTGATTACAAGATTCAGGTAGGTGACCTCGATAACCGCAGCAGCCTGCAGTTTATCGATCCAAAAGGTCACACGCTGACCCAGGCGCAGAACGATGCGCTGGTCGCTGTCTTCCAGGCAGCATTCAGCAAATAAATACGAGGGCGGGTTAATCCCGCCCTTTTTATTTTCGTGCCACGCAAACGTGTGCGTGGCATAATATACCCCGTTTTGAACGCAAATTATCACACCAGGAGTAATGAAGATGCAGAAGCAAGCTGAGTTGTATCGTGGCAAAGCGAAGACCGTATACAGCACGGATAACCCGGATCTGTTGGTGCTCGAGTTCCGCAATGATACGTCAGCAGGGGATGGCGCCCGCATTGAGCAGTTCGATCGTAAAGGCATGGTGAACAACAAGTTCAACCACTTCATTATGACTAAACTGGCCGAAGCGGGTATCCCGACCCAGATGGAAGCGTTGCTGTCCGATACGGAATGTCTGGTGAAAAAACTGGATATGGTTCCGGTTGAGTGCGTGATTCGTAACCGTGCGGCAGGCTCCCTGGTGAAGCGTCTGGGCATTGAAGAAGGTATCGAGCTGAATCCACCGCTGTTCGACCTGTTCCTGAAAAACGATGCCATGCACGACCCAATGGTCAACGAATCCTACTGCGAAACCTTCGGCTGGGTGAGCAAAGAGAACCTGGCGCGCATGCAGGAACTGACCTACAAAGCCAACGACGTGCTGAAAAAGCTGTTTGATGACGCGGGCCTGATCCTCGTCGACTTCAAGCTGGAGTTTGGTCTGTTCAAAGGTGAAGTGGTGCTGGGCGACGAGTTTTCTCCGGACGGCAGCCGCCTGTGGGATAAAGAAACCCTGGATAAAATGGACAAAGACCGTTTCCGTCAGAGCCTGGGTGGCCTGATTGAAGCGTACGAGGCGGTAGCTCACCGTTTAGGCGTTAAGCTCGACTAAGTCCCTCAGTTGCCAAAGGATGTTCGCATCCTTTGGCGTCTTACCTTTGTTTCCTATGGTAATCTTGCCGTTAACCGCCTACGATCATAGCTATTATTAATGGAATAGTTCGAGGTGGTTATGCGCTGGCAAGGGCGTCGTGAAAGTGACAATGTAGAAGACAGACGCAGTGATGGTGGCGGCGGTCCTTCAATGGGCGGGCCCGGCTTCCGCTTACCCAGCGGCAAGGGCGGTATCATCCTGCTGATTGTGGTGCTGGTCGCAGGGTATTACGGGGTCGACCTTACCGGTCTGATGACCGGTCAGCCGCTGCAACAGCAACAGTCTCAGCACTCCATCAGCCCGAATGAAGATGAAGCGGCCAAATTTACCTCCGTTATTCTCGCCACAACTGAAGACACCTGGAGTCAGCAGTTCGAGAAGATGGGGCGCACCTACCAGCAGCCGAAGCTGGTGATGTACCGGGGCGCAACCCGCACCGGATGCGGTACCGGGCAATCTGTTATGGGGCCGTTCTATTGCCCGGCAGACGGCACCGTCTATATCGATCTCTCTTTTTACGATGACATGAAACGCAAGCTTGGCGCTGACGGTGATTTTGCTCAGGGCTACGTTATCGCGCATGAAGTCGGCCATCACGTGCAAAAGCTGCTAGGGATTGAGCCCAAAGTGCGCCAGCTTCAGCAGAACGCGTCTCAGGCCGAAGTGAACCGCCTTTCCGTCAAAATGGAACTGCAGGCGGACTGCTTCGCGGGCGTCTGGGGCCACAGCATGCAGCAGCAGGGCGTGCTGGAATCCGGGGATCTTGAAGAGGCATTAAACGCGGCTGAGGCCATCGGCGATGACCGTTTGCAGCAGCAGAGCCAGGGCCATGTCGTGCCGGACAGTTTCACTCACGGTACGTCACAGCAGCGCTACAGCTGGTTCAAGCGCGGCTTTGACAGCGGCGATCCGGCCCAGTGTAATACCTTCGGCAAAGCCATGTGATGGTGTCGTTTGAACATCTGACGCGCGAGCTTGAGCGTACCGGGCACCGCCGTCTGGTGGTGCTCACTGGCGATGAACAATGGACGTTGAGCCATGCGGCTGGCCTGCGTGATGCCTTGCCGGGAGACTGGCTGTGGCTGGAGGAGAATCCCTCAAAAGCCGTTAGCAGGTTGCTGGGACGCGAATACCTGCACGCCGTTTTTGACGCGCGCGCCGGGTTTGATGTCTCAGCCTTTGCCGCACTCAGCGGGACGCTGCGCGCCGGAAGCCTGCTGGTGCTGCTGGTGCCGCCTCTCGCTGACTGGGCCGACAGGCCCGACGGCGATTCCGTGCGCTGGAGCGACAGCGCGGAACCTATCGCCACCCCGCGCTTCGTTCACCATTTTTGCCGGACGCTTGCCGCCGATGCGGATGCGATCGTCTGGCAACAGCATCTTCCTCTCTCTCTTCCCGCTGCGCCGGATTCGCCCGCCTGGCAGCCAGCCAGCGGCGAGCCGCAGCGCGAGCAGGCGGAGATCCTCGACGCGCTTCTGACCATGCCTGCGGGCGTCGCTGCCGTGACGGCACCGCGGGGGCGCGGAAAGTCAGCTCTGGCGGGGATGCTGCTCAACAGCATTCAGGGGAGTGCGGTGGTCACTGCACCGGCCAAAGGGGCAACGGATGTCATTGCGCGCTTCGCTGGCGAGCGTTTTCACTTTATGGCCCCGGATGCGCTGCTGGCCTCCACGACAGAAGCCGACTGGCTGATTGTTGATGAAGCCGCAGCCATCCCCGGCCCGCTGCTGGACAAGCTGGTGTCGCGCTTTCCCCGCGTGTTGCTGACTACCACGGTCCAGGGTTATGAAGGCACGGGCAGGGGGTTTCTGCTTAAGTTCTGCGCCCGGTTCAGCGGGCTGCGGCGCTATACCTTATCCACCCCCATTCGCTGGGCGGCCGGGTGTCCGCTTGAGCGGATAGTGGCGAATACGCTGCTGTTTGACGACGCGCTTATTGACCGCAAACCGGAAGGTGACGTGCGTTTACGGTCGCTAGAGCCGCAGATGTGGGAGAGCGACCCGGCGCGCGTGGCAAGCGTGTATGAACTGCTGTGTGCCGCGCACTACCGGACGTCCCCGCTCGATTTACGCCGGATGATGGACGCCCCCGGCCAGCACTTTGCGGTTGCACACGCGGGGGCGGATATGGCGGGCGCGCTCTGGCTGGTGGAAGAGGGGGGATTGCCCCCCGATCTGAGCCGCGCGGTGTGGGCGGGCTTTCGTCGTCCTCGCGGGAACCTTGTGGCGCAGTCACTGGCGGCGCACGGCGGGTCGCCTCTTGCGGCGACGCTGAAGGGGCGGCGGATTAGCCGTATTGCGGTGCATCCCCACCGTCAACGGGAAGGTATCGGCCAGCGGCTTATTCGCAGCGTCAGCGGTGAAGATTATCTCTCGGTAAGCTTTGGCTATACCGACGAGCTGTGGCGTTTCTGGCGGCAGTGCGGCTTTGTGCTGGTGCGAATGGGCAGCCATCGGGAAGCCAGCAGCGGGTGCTACACGGCGATGGCCTTACTGCCGCATAGCGAGGCCGGGCACCGCCTGTGCGCGCAGGAGCACCAGCGCCTGTGTCGCGATATGCGCGTTCTTTCGGCCTGGAACGGCGAAAAGATCCCGGTGACCGATGCCTGGGAAGCTACCCTTAATAGTGACGACTGGCTGGAGCTGGCGGGGTTTGCCTTTGCGCACCGGGCGTTTTCAACCTCGGTTGCTGCCCTGACGCGGCTGGTGTTAGCTACAGACATGCCGCTTCCGGCGCTGCGCGGGAAAATAGAGGGTAAGACGGAGGAGAAAGGGCGAAAAGCGCTGCTGGCTAAACTGCGGAGTGAAACCGCGCAAGCGCTTGATAACCTTGATTATTCCCGCTGCCAGCAGCTGAAAGCCGACATTTTGCAATGGCAATTTTTTCAATGACTTCTTCAGTAAAGTGGCATGGTCATTACCCCGCAGAGGCGTAAAATCCTGCTCATCAATTAAGGAGACCGCCATGAAACACGACCATTTTGTTGTTCAAAGCCCTGACAAACCGGCTAAACAGTTACTGCTCCTGTTTCATGGCGTGGGCGATAATGCCGTCAATATGGGACAGATTGGCCGCTGGTTTGCGCCCGTTTTTCCGGAAGCATTGATCGTCAGCATCGGCGGCGTGGAGCCGTGCGGTCCAGACGGACGGCAGTGGTTCCCGGTTCAGGGCGTGACGGAGGAGAACCGTCAGGCGCGCATTGATGCGATCATGCCCACGTTTATCGACATCGTGCGCTACTGGCAGCAGCAGAGCGGCGTAGGCGCTGACGCAACGGCGCTGATTGGCTTCTCGCAGGGGTCAATCATGTCGCTGGAAAGCGTAAAAGCGCAGCCCGGTCTGGCTTCACGCGTCATCGCTTTTAACGGGCGTTATGCAACGCTACCGACAAGCGCGACCACGCAGACCACCATCCATCTCATTCACGGTGGTGAAGATCGGGTGATTGAGCTTTCGCATGCGGTAGCTGCCCAGGAAGCGCTGGTGCGTGAGGGCGGGGATGTAACGCTGGATATTGTTGACGATCTGGGCCACGCGATCGACGACCGCAGCATGCAGTTTGCGCTCGACCATCTGCGCTATACCGTGCCGAAGCACTACTTTGATGAAGCGCTCAGCGGCGGTAAGCCGAATGATGATGATATTGTTGAATTTATGTGAGGTTATCCCCTCTCCACAGGAGAGGGGATACAGACCGATTACTTCTTCTGGTCTTTCTTCGGCCAGTCGTCGTCATCGTCCCACTTGTCGTTAAAATCACGGTGCGGCGGGAGATCCGGCTTATTCGCGAGAAACTTTTTGTGGTCAACGCGCTTAAGGTCTTTAATCACGTTCAGCAGTACGCCGACCAGAAACACCAGCACCAGAATCCACCAGTACTTTGCAAGCCAATCCATTCGCTATTCCTCTCTGAGCGCTCGTCAGGCGACGAGTTGCTCCATAATACGTTGATACATGCGGGCCAGTAGTTGTAAATCGGCTGCGTTCACACACTCGTTGATTTTGTGAATCGTCGCGTTAACCGGACCCAGTTCGACAACCTGTGCACCCATGCGGGCGATAAAGCGTCCGTCTGAGGTGCCGCCCGTCGTCAGCAGCTGCGGCTTAATTTCATTATAGTGCTCAATGGCGTTCACCACCGCATCCACCAGCTTGCCGCGCTGCGTCAGGAACGGCTGGCCGGAGAGCCACCAGTCAACGGTGTAGCGCAGGTTGTATTTTTCCAGCAGAGCGACAACGCGCGCTTTGATCGTCTCGTCGGTCAGTTCGGTACTGAAGCGAAAGTTGAACTGGACGAAGAAATCTCCCGGGATGACGTTGTTGCTGCCGGTTCCGGCCTTGACGTTGGCGATCTGCATGCTGGTCGGCGGGAAGAACTCGTTGCCTTTATCCCACTCGATGCCTACCAGTTCGTTCAGCATTGGCGCGGCGCGGTGGACCGGGTTATCGGCCAGATGCGGGTAGGCCACATGCCCCTGAACCCCATGTATGGTCAGGTTACAGGTCAGCGAGCCGCGGCGACCATTTTTGACGACATCACCCACCACTTCGGTACTGGACGGCTCGCCGACCAGACAGTAGTCAAGACGTTCATTGCGCGCCATCAGCGCCTCAACGACCTTCACGGTACCGTTATGGGCGCTGGCTTCTTCATCGGAGGTAATCAAGAACGCGAGACGGTTTTTGTGGTTCGGATGCTGAGCCACAAAGCGCTCTGCCGCCACAACCATCGCCGCCAGCGAGCCTTTCATGTCTGCCGCGCCGCGGCCGAAGAGCATGCCATCGCGGATGGTCGGCTCAAACGGCGGATTAATCCAGCGATCAGCGTCACCCGCGGGAACGACGTCAGTGTGCCCGGCAAAGGCCAGCGTTTCGCCCTGGCCACGCCACGCCCAGAAGTTCTGGGTGTCGCCAAAATCCATGCGCTCAACGGTAAAACCGATGGCGCGCAGGCGCTCAATCATTAATGCCTGACAACCTGCGTCGTCCGGGCTAAGGGAGGGACGGCGAATAAGCTGTTGAGTCAGCTCAATGACCGGGCATGACATACACTACACCTCTACGAAAAAGTCAGAATAAAGGGTTTCACTGAAACCCAGCAGCATAGGCTGACCTGGCTTGCAGAGCAATGGGCGTTTGATAATTGCCGGCATGTCGAGCATTAACTTTGCCGCGCTGTCGGCGTCAACGATGCTGGCGCGCACGGATTCGTCCAGCTTACGCCAGGTGGTGCCGCGGGTGTTCAGCAGCGCTTCCCATCCCAGTTCGTTAATGGCGGTATGCAGAAATTCTTCATCAAGCCCGTCGGCACGATAATCGTGGAAGCGGTACTCGACGTTATTAGTTTCCAGCCAGCGGCGTGCTTTTTTGATGGTGTCGCAATTTTTAATGCCGTACATCACAACCATGTTGAATCCTTTTGCTCTTATGGCGATTAAACGTTCAGTAAATTCGAAGATATATCTTTAGGTGGAATATAACACACTCAGGAATGCTCTGGATTTACACTTCTTCTTAATTCAACTCACACTTGTACGCTGAATATACTTTCACCATTTAAGCATAGATGTCCACCGTGTTTAAATTCTGAATAAACTCAGCGCGTAAAATAAAACTCACCCGTTCGTAGGGTTATTTCAAAATATTGCTGGCCGTCACACAAAATTTAAACTCCTCCGTTCATATTTATCATAAATCCCCAACGGTGGCGGGGTACAATCACAGCGATTGGTTAAACAGTCTTCACAATGATGATACGTTTTCGTAGAATGCGCATAATAATAAGAGAGGTTGTTATGATTGAACGTGAACTGGGGAACTGGAAAGATTTTATCGAAGGCATGCTTCGTAAATGACATTCAGTAAGAATTGCAAGAGCACTAAAATAAGTAAAATAACCATAGTGTGAATTAATCACACAATAAAAAGGCGGCCGATTAAGCCGCCTTTTTTATGACTGCGGGTTATTCCTGTCGCTCCCGGAGCGGGAAGCGACGACGCACCAGCACAAAGAACAGCGGCACAAAATAAATCGCCAGGATGGTGGCCGAAATCATCCCACCCATGACGCCGGTACCCACCGCATGCTGGCTGCTTGAGCCTGCACCCGTGCTGGTTGCCATCGGCAGTACGCCAAAAATAAACGCCAGTGAGGTCATCAGGATCGGACGTAGGCGCTGGCGGCAGGCGTGCAGCGTGGCGGCCATCAGCTCGTGGCCTTTGGCATTCATCTCGTTGGCAAACTCAACGATCAGAATGGCGTTTTTCGCCGACAAGCCGATCACCGTAAGTAGCCCCACCTGGAAGTAAACGTCGTTCTCCAGGCCGCGCATCCAGGTCGCCAGCAGCGCACCGATAACCCCAAGCGGCACTACCAGCATGACCGAGAACGGAACCGACCAGCTCTCATACAGCGCGGCAAGGCAGAGGAAGACCACCAGCAAAGAAAGCGCATAGAGGGCAGGGGCCTGCGCCCCGGAGAGGCGCTCCTGGTAAGACATGGCTGTCCATTCCAGACCAAAACCGGCGGGCAACTGCTGCACCAGTTTTTCCATGGTGTCCATGGCGGTACCGGTGCTGACGCCCGGCGCGGCTTCCCCGACGATTTCAACTGCCGAATAGCCGTTATAGCGCTCCAGGCGCGGCGAACCGCTCTCCCAGCGCGAGGTGGCAAAGGCGGAGAAGGGGACCATCCCGCCAGAATTATTGCGTACAAACCAGCGATTAATATCATCCGGCAACATGCGGAACGGCGCGGCTGCCTGGACATACACTTTTTTCACGCGGCCGCGATCCATAAAGTCATTTACGTAGCTTGAGCCCCATGCGGTTTGCAGGGTGTCGTTGATATCGTCGATCGACACGCCCAGCGCCTGCGCCTTACGCTGGTCGATATCCACCTGAAGCTGCGGGCTGTCGTCAAGACCGTTGTGACGAACGCGGGTCAGGCCGGGATCTTTCCCTGCTAGTTCTAGCAGCTTATCGCGCGCGGCCATCAGAGCGGAGTGGCCCGCGCCGGCGTGATCCTGCAGCTCCATATCAAACCCGGCGGAACTGCCCAGGCCGCTGATCGCGGGCGGGCTGCTGGCAAAGACGCGCGCCTCTTTAATACGTGCAAACGCTTTAGTTGCGCGTTCAATGATGGCGAACGAGGTTCCCGTTCTGGCGTCGCGTTCGTCCCAGTCTTTCAGGCGGACAAACATGCGGGCGACGTTCTGCCCGTTCCCGCCCGGGCCGGAGCCGACGGTAGAGAAGACCGAAACAACGTTATTTTTCTCTTTGGTGAAGAAGTACTGCTCAACGTTCTGAACCACCTTCAGCGTCTGCTGCTGGGTGGATCCGCTCGGGAGCTGCACCGAGGTGATGAACATCCCCCGGTCTTCCTGCGGCAGGAACGAGGTGGGAAGATGCAGGAACAGCCACACCATGCCGCCCAGCAGCACAACGTAAATCATCATCCAGCGCAGGCTGCGGTGTAGCACTTTGCCGACGGCAGATTCATACCGCTCGGCGTTGCGGTTGAACATGCGGTTAAACCAGCCGAAGAACCCTTTCTGGCCATGATGTTCCCCTTTGTGCAGCGGCTTAAGGAGGGTGGCGCAGAGCGCGGGAGTGAGGATCAGCGCCACCAGTACGGAGAGCACCATCGCCGAGACGATGGTGATTGAGAACTGACGGTAAATCGCCCCGGTTGTACCGCCAAAGAAGGCCATCGGGATAAAGACCGCCGACAGCACCATCGCGATACCGACCAACGCCCCCTGAATTTGTCCCATCGATTTACGCGTCGCCTGACGCGGAGAAAGCCCCTCTTCGCTCATGATGCGCTCGACGTTTTCGACCACCACAATGGCATCGTCCACCAGCAGGCCAATCGCCAGCACCATGGCAAACATCGTCAGGGTGTTGATGCTGTAGCCGAACGCGTAAAGCACCGCAAAGGTGCCCAGCAGCACCACCGGGACGGCAATGGTGGGGATCAGCGTGGCGCGGAAGTTTTGCAGGAACAGGTACATCACCAGGAACACCAGGGCGATCGCTTCCAGCAGGGTTTTGACTACGTCCTCAATCGAGGCTTTAACGAAGGAGGTGGTTTCATAGGCGACCTTGTACTCCAGCCCGTGCGGGAAATACTGCGACAGCTCATCCAGACGGTCCAATACCAGCTTCGCCGTCGCCATTTCGTTTGCGCCGGAGGCCAGCTTAATTCCCAGCCCAGAGGCCGGGTTGCCGTTAAAGCGGCTCAGGTAATCGTATTTCTCCGCACCCATTTCCACCTTAGCAACGTCGCCCAGACGCACTTCTGAGCCATCCTGATTCACGCGCAGGGTGATGTTGCGGAACTGGTCCGGGGTCTGAAGCAGAGATTGCGAATTAATGGTGGCGTTCAGGGCCTGTTTATCGACGGAAGGCGTGCCTCCCAGTTGCCCTACGGCAATTTGGGCGTTCTGGGCTTTGATGGCGTCCGTCACGTCGGTCGCCGTCATCTGATAGCTGTTCAGCTTGTTGGGATCCAGCCAGATACGCATCGAGTACTGTGAGCCGTAGGCGTCGATATCCCCCACGCCGTTAATACGGCTGAGCGGGTCCTGAATATTACTGGCGACGTAGTCCGCAATGTCCTGTTTATCCATTGAGCCATCGGTGGAGACAAACGCGATGGTCAGAATGTTGGTATCACCGGTTTTACGCACGGTGACGCCCTGGTTCTGCACGGCCTGGGGCAATTTACGCATGGCCGACTGCAGTTGGTTTTGTACCTGCTGCACCGCTTCGTCCGGGTCGGTGCCCGCCTCAAAGCTCAGGGTAACCGTGGCCTGTCCCGTGGCGCTGCTTTGGGAGGACATGTACATCAGATTATCCAGACCCGTCATGTTCTGCTCGATAACCTGCGTCACGGTATTTTCCAGCGTTTGTGCGGACGCGCCGGGGTAGTTTGCTGTGACACGCACGTTAGGCGGTGCCAGATCGGGATATTGCTCAACGGGAAGAGAAGTAATCGCCAGGACACCTGTCAGACACAACAGGATGGCAAGCACCCAGGCAAAAATGGGGCGATCGATGAAAAAATTCGCCATGAAAGTGTGACCTCGTTTTGCTGCACGTCATTATTGTTTATTGCCCGCATCACTTTAGCGGTAAGGCCCAGGCCAAACGTGGAGAAATAAAGGAGATAATGTAAATTATCATGCGCTTTTCCCGGCGTTTCCCCCTTTACCGTTATTTACCTGTTAACGGCGCGGGTGCGGGGAACGTCACGCTGACCTGCGTGCCGCCGTTTTGCGGCTGCGAGAAGTGCAGCATTCCGCCGAGCCGTTGCGCGCGTTCTCGCATAATGTTCAACCCGTAGTGTCCCGGCGGCTCGCTGGCCTCGCCAATCCCGATGCCGTTGTCGCGAATGCTGACGCTGTGCGTGCCGTCCACGGCGGTCACGCAGCTGACGGTGATCTCGCTGGCCTGCGCGTGCTTAATCGCATTCAGGACGGCCTCCCGCACGATCTGCAGCAAATGCACCTGCTTCTGCGCGTCAAGCGCCAGGGTGGAGAGGCGACAGTCGAGGTGCAGCTTCGCCTGCGTCTGGCTCTGCAGTGCATCGAGGGACTCCTGCAGCGCCGCGGGTAAATTCGCATGGTTTAGCGTCAGGCGGAAGGTGGTCAGCAGCTCGCGCAGCTGCTGCCAGGCGTTGTTCAGCTCGCGGGAGAAGTCGGTGATGATCGTCTGCGCGGAGGCATTTTCCGCTGGCACGGCGTGTTTAAGCAGTGTGAGCTGAATCCGCAGATAGGAGAGTACCTGCGCCAGCGAATCATGCAGCTCGCGGGCGATGGTGGCGCGCTCCTCCATCAGCAGCAGCTGCTGGTAATGCTTCTGCGCCTGGTTAAAGTACAGCCCACGTCCGAGCATGGTCGCCACGCTTCTCATCAGCGGAAGAGGAACGCTGCCCGTCTCGCTTTGCCAGCGCAGCTCGCCGTAGAGGGTATCCTGCATCAGCACCGGCAGGGTTTGCAGAGAAATGCCGCTCACCTCTGTTCCTTCACACAGCCGCCAGTCGTCGCTGGTGCGTAGCTCCAGGTAATTCATCTGCGTGTATTCATGCACAATCTGCAAAATATGCCGGAAGCACAGGCTGTCTATCTGCCCGGTATTCAGCGCCTGGGAGCATTTGAACAGCATGTCGAGCTGCTGGTGGGCTTCATGCAAATGCCGCGTCTTTTCCGCGACGGAGGCTTCGAGCGACCGATAGAGAGTATGTAGCTCGCCCGACATATGGTTGAAGGCGCGGGAGAGCTGGCCCAGCTCGTTGGGGAGCGCGGTGTCCGGCGCCGGGGTGGTAAATTCCCCTCGCTCAATGCGTTCGCTGGCGGCCACCAGATTGTTCAGCGGCAACACCACCTGGCGACGGATGCGCCGCAGGGTAAACAGCGTCAGCAGCAGGATCCCGAGCGCGCCAGCCAGAGAGAGGAGGGTCACCGTCTGGATTTTATTTTCGGTGTAGTGCTGGAGGGCGAGCACAAAGGCATCAATACGGCCGACAAAATCCTCAATGTGAGCGTCATACCATGCGCTGTCGCCGCGGGCGATGTGCTTGTCCATGTCCAGCCAGGCCACATGCAGCTGCTGATAGCGCGCCTTGACGTTGTCCGGGACGTACCAGCGATTCAGCTTCTCCAGGGAAGGCGCGCTTAACGTTCGCTGCCAGTTCTCACGATGCGCCATAAGGGAGGGGCTGTTGCGCTGCATCTCGTAGCCGAGGCGGTAGCTCTGCATGCGCAGCGAGCCCGCAATGTTGATAGCTTCGGCGTCACGCTGGCTGCTTGCAAGCGTCAGCAGCGCGACGGTGCTGGTCAGCACGGACAGGGCAATGATCGAAAAGAAAGCCCAGGCAAGGCTTCCGGAAACGGGGCGTTTAACGGTCACGGAACGGATCTCTGCATAAAATGGCTCAGCCACAGGTCATGGGCAGTTGTACATTGCCTGATAACGCGGTAGCGAGCAAATAGCTTATTCATACTAAAGATAAGGTTATTGATCCAAAAGCCGCTTTGGGCATTAACCTGAAATCTGGCGAGAAGTAACGCGCTGCCTGAGCCGACGGACGACAAAGCGGGCTTCACGGGGTAGTATAAACAGACTCATTTAGCCGTGGAGCCCGTATGTCCCTGAACATTACCGTTATCAAAGACAAAATCCTTTCTGAAAATTACTTTGTCCTGCGTAACATCACTTACGATTTAACCCGTAAGAACGGTGACGTGATTCGCCACAAACGCGAAGTCTACGACCGGGGCAATGGCGCAACCATTCTGCTGTATAACCGTGAAAAGCAAAGCGTGGTGCTGATTCGCCAGTTTCGGGTCGCGACCTGGGTCAACGGCAACGCGGACGGGCGCCTGATTGAAACCTGCGCCGGCCTGCTTGATGACGATGAGCCGGAAGTCTGCATCCGCAAGGAGGCCGTTGAGGAGACCGGTTTTGAAGTGGGCGAGGTGCAAAAAGTCTTTGAGCTTTTCATGTCCCCTGGCGGGGTGACCGAGCTGGTCCATTTCTTCATTGCGGAATACACCGATGCCCAGCGCACGCATCGCGGCGGCGGCGTGGAGGATGAAGACATTGAAGTGCTGGAAATGCCTTTCACCCAGGCCGTTGAGATGGTGAAAAGCGGCGAGATCCGCGACGGTAAAGCGGTGATCCTGTTACAGTATCTGCAAACCAGCGGCTTAATGAACCTTAAACCGATGTCGTGATAACGTGTATTTCAGATAAATCTATCCGATAAATCCGATTGAGCCCGCCCGCCCTGGGCACGAAGATACGCCCCAGATTGACCTTTTCGTTTCCGGGGCTGTGCCATTCATGCGCTACTGCGTTTTGCTTTTCTTCTTTTTCTGCGTGCTACCCGCACCTCTGGTGTGGGCTGCGCCCGTGCAGCAGTCTTTTTCAGACTGGCAGGTTACCTGCAATAACCAGAATTTTTGTGTTGCCCGGAATACCGGCGAGCATCGCGGTCTGGTCATGACGCTGAGCCGTAGCGCAGGCGCGAAAACGGACGCCAGCCTGCGCATCGATCTCGGCGGGCTTTCGGCCCCGCCGGTTAAAGAGCCTGACATTGCCCCGCGCCTGCTGCTCGACAACGTTCCGTTAAAGCTCAATTCGCAGCACTGGCAGTTAACCCCCTGGCATCTCAAAACTGACGATGCGGGTACCATCACCACGTTTCTGAAAAACATTCAGGAAGGGCAGGCGCTGACCCTGCGCGGGGGGAAGCAGACGATCTCGCTGGTCGGTCTGAAGGCGGCGCTGCTGTTTATCGACGCCCAGCAGAAGCGCGTTGGCAGCGAAACGGCATGGATTAAAAAAGGAGATAGCCCGCCGCTGAGCGTGCCTCCTGCACCGGCATTAAAAAAGGTGGCCGTAGTGAACCCGACGCCGACGCCGCTGACGCATAGCGAGCTGAACGATCTGCTGGATTATGGGACGTGGCGGATGAACAACAGCCAGTGCTCGCTGGATCCTAACCGTCGTGAAGTACGCGTCACTGCATTAACGGATGACAAAGCGCTGTTGATCGTCAGCTGTGAAGCGGGGGCCTATAACACGGTCGATCTGGCGTGGCAGGTCTCACGTAAAAAACCGTTCGCCGCCCGTAGCGTCAGGTTACGTCTGCCGTTCACCCCCTCCAGCCAGAGCAGCGACATGGAGCTGGTGAACGCCCGCTTTGATGAGAAAACGCGCGAGTTGACGACGCTGGCGCTGGGACGCGGTATTGGAGACTGCGGGATCCAGACGCGCTGGCGTTTTGATGGCCAGCGCTTCCGCCTGGTGCGCTACGCGGAAGAGCCAAGCTGTGATAGCTGGAATGGGCCAGACGCCTGGCCCACGCTGTGGATCACTCGTTAGTTTTGCCGGATGGCGCTGTCGCACTACAACACGCTCAGCGCTTTCTCCACCACGTTCTCAACGGTAAAGCCGAAATACGGGAACAGCTTGTCGGCAGGAGCGGATTCACCGTAACCCCGCATGCCCACAATTGCCCCTTTCAGCCCCACGTACTTATACCAGTAGTCGGCAATACCCGCTTCCACCGCCACGCGCGCTGCAACGCTGGAAGGCAGCACCGATTCCCGATACGCCTCGTCCTGCGCATCAAAAATATCCGTAGAAGGCAGAGATACCACGCGCACCGCGTGACCTTCGGCGGTCAGCTTCTCCGCCGCTTTCACCGTGATTTCCACCTCGGAACCGGTGGCAATCAGGATCACGTCCGGCTTGCCGCCGCTGTCTTTCAGGATGTACCCGCCGCGGGCGATGTTTTTTACCTGCTCCGGCGTGCGCTCGATCTGCGCCAGGTTCTGGCGCGACAGGATCAGCGCCGTGGGCCCGTTATGACGCTCAACGGCCAGCTTCCAGCCCACCGCCGCTTCCACCTGGTCGCACGGACGCCAGGTGCTGAAGTTTGGCGTTAAGCGCAGGCTTGCCAGCTGCTCTACCGCCTGGTGCGTTGGTCCATCTTCCCCCAGCCCGATGGAGTCATGGGTGTAAACCATGATCTGCCGGGCCTTCATCAGCGCCGCCATACGCGCCGCGTTTCGGGCGTACTCGACGAACATCAGGAAGGTGGCGGTGTAAGGCACGAAGCCGCCGTGATGGGCGATGCCGTTAGCAATCGCGGTCATCCCAAACTCGCGCACGCCGTAGTGGATGTAGTTCCCGGCAATGTCTTCCTTCAGGGATTTAGAGCCTGACCAGATGGTCAGGTTGCTTGGCGCCAGATCCGCCGAGCCGCCGAGCAGCTCAGGCAGGAGAGGGCCAATCGCGTTCAGGGTGTTTTGCGACGCTTTACGGGTAGCGATTTTCGCCGGGTTGGACTGCAGATTTTCTATCAGCGCCTGGGTTTTATCGTCCCAGTCTTCCGGCAGGCCGCCGCTCATGCGGCGGGAAAACTCGGCGGCCAGCTCCGGGTGCGCTTTTTTGTAGGCGGCAAATTTTTCGTTCCATGCCTGCTGCGCTTTTTCACCCGCTTCGCGCGCATCCCATGCTCTGTAGATCTCTTTCGGGATCTCAAACGGCGGATATTTCCAGCCCAGTTTCTGGCGGGTTAACGCCACTTCCTCTTCGCCCAGCGCCGCGCCGTGCGCCTCTTCTTTGCCCGCTTTGTTCGGCGAGCCGAAGCCAATGGTGGTACGGCAGATAATCAGGGACGGTTTGTCCTTCACGCTCTGCGCTTCCTGAATCGCTTTTTTTACCGCTTCCGGATCGTGGCCGTCAATCTCGTGCACCACGTGCCAGTGATAGGCCTCAAAGCGTTTTGCCGTGTCGTCGGTAAACCAGCCCTCGGTTTCCCCGTCGATGGAGATGCCGTTGTGGTCATAGAAGCCAATCAGCTTGCCGAGACCCAGCGTGCCCGCCAGCGAGCAGACCTCGTGGGAGATCCCCTCCATCAGGCAGCCGTCACCCATAAAGACGTAGGTGTAGTGATCGACAATCTCGTGGTCGGGCTGGTTGAACTGCGCGGCCAGCGTACGCTCGGCAATTGCCAGGCCGACGGCATTCGCCAGCCCCTGGCCCAGCGGGCCGGTGGTCGTTTCCACGCCCGGTGTATAGCCGATCTCCGGGTGGCCCGGCGTTTTGGAGTGCAGCTGGCGGAAGTTTTTTAACTCCTCAAGCGGCAGGTCGTAGCCGGAAAGGTGCAGCAGGCTGTAGAGCAGCATCGAGGCGTGGCCGTTGGAAAGAATAAAACGGTCGCGGTCGTACCAGGTCGGGTCAGTGGGGTTGTGCTTCAGGAAGTCGTTCCACAGCACTTCGGCAATATCGGCCATCCCCATCGGGGCGCCAGGGTGGCCGGAATTGGCTTTTTGTACGGCATCCATGCTGAGGGCGCGAATGGCGTTAGCGAGCTCTTTACGGGACATAGTTCACTCCGTGGCAAGGTTAAAGTTTGGCGGCGAGAAGATCTTCGAGTTTTCGCTGGTCGACGGCGAACTGGCGGATGCCGTCCGCCAGTTTTTCCACGGCCATAGGGTCCTGATTATGCTCCCAGCGGAACTCCGCTTCGGTCATGGCTTTCGGTTTTGGCAGGACGGTAGAGGTCGGCACCAGCTTGCGGATCACCGTTTCGTCGCTCTCCTGCAGCTTTTTCAGCAGGTCAGGGGAGATGGTCAGACGGTCACACCCTGCGAGCGCCAGGATCTGCTCGGTGCGGCGGAAGCTGGCGCCCATCACGATGGTTTCGTAGCGGTGTTGCTTGTAATAATCGTAGATATTACGCACCGACTTCACGCCAGGGTCTTCCTCTACCACGTACGGGTCCATCGGTTGTTTCGCCTGATACCAGTCGTAGATGCGCCCGACAAACGGCGAGATCAGGAACACGCCCGCTTCGGCACAGGCGCGCGCCTGGGCAAAGGAGAACAGCAGCGTCAGGTTGCAGTGGATCCCCTCTTTTTCCAGAACCTCTGCCGCGCGGATGCCTTCCCATGTGGACGCGAGCTTGATCAGAATGCGTGACTTATCGATCCCCTGTTCCTGGTAGAGCTCCACCAGGCGGCGCGCTTTGTTAATACTCTTTTCCTGATCGAATGAGAGGCGGGCATCTACTTCGGTCGACACGCGCCCCGGAATGCTTTTCAGAATTTCCGCACCAAAATTAACCGCCAGCTTGTCGCTGGCTTCAGCAACCTGCTGCTCCTGCGTTTTCCCGCGCTGTTTACCGTAGGCAATCGCGTCGTCAATCAGATGGCTAAAATGGGCAAGCCCCGCCGCTTTCAGAAGCAGCGAAGGGTTGGTGGTCGCGTCCTCTGGCTGATAGTGGCGAATCGACTCGATATCGCCGCTGTCTGCAACCACGGTGGTGAATTGTTTGATGCCGTCTAGCTGGTTCATAAATAATTACTCCTTGGAAATAAAAGAGTTAGATGAGTGCGTTAGTTCACACTTCTGAGAAAATCATGATGGACTTAACAAAAAAGCATAGCAGACGGGGCAGGCATTGCTTTTGAGACGGGTAACATGGCTGTTATAAATTGATAACAATTTTTAATGTGTGATGGTGAGAGTTTGGCAGCCTTCAAAGTTTATGCGCTGCTCAGCGGCGATACTATCTGACCGATACGTAAAAGGAATAACAAGATGGACGATCAGTTAAAACAGAGTGCCCTCGATTTTCACGAGTTCCCTGTCCCCGGTAAAATTCAGGTCTCCCCAACCAAGCCGCTGGCGACCCAGCGCGATCTGGCGCTGGCCTATTCGCCGGGCGTGGCTGCGCCGTGTCTGGAGATCGAAAAAGATCCGCTGGCGGCCTACAAATACACCGCGCGCGGCAACCTTGTCGCCGTTATCTCTAACGGTACGGCGGTGCTGGGCCTGGGCAACATTGGTGCCCTGGCCGGTAAACCGGTGATGGAAGGGAAGGGCGTACTGTTTAAGAAATTCGCCGGTATCGACGTGTTCGATATCGAAGTGGACGAACTCGATCCCGATAAGTTCATCAACGTGGTGGCCGCGCTGGAGCCGACCTTCGGCGGGATCAACCTGGAAGACATCAAAGCGCCGGAATGTTTCTATATCGAGCAGAAGTTGCGCGAGCGTATGAACATTCCCGTGTTCCATGACGACCAGCACGGCACGGCGATTATCAGCACCGCTGCCATTCTCAACGGCCTGCGCGTGGTGGAGAAAAATCTCTCTGACGTGCGCATGGTGGTCTCCGGCGCGGGCGCGGCGGCCATCGCCTGTATGAACCTGCTGGTGGCGTTGGGCATGCAGAAACACAATATCGTGGTCTGCGACTCTAAGGGCGTTATCTACAAAGACCGCGAGCCGAACATGGCGGAAACCAAAGCGGCGTATGCCGTGGAAGATGACGGCAAGCGCACGCTTGAGGACGTGATTGACGGCGCGGATATCTTCCTCGGCTGTTCAGGCCCGAAAGTGCTGACCCAGGAAATGGTGCAGAAAATGGCGCGCGCGCCGATGATCCTGGCGCTGGCGAACCCGGAACCGGAAATCCTGCCGCCGCTGGCGAAAGCGGTGCGCGAAGACGCCATTATCTGTACCGGCCGTTCGGACTACCCGAACCAGGTGAACAACGTGCTCTGCTTCCCGTTCATCTTCCGCGGGGCGCTGGACGTTGGCGCGACGGCGATCAACGAAGAGATGAAGCTTGCCGCCGTTCACGCCATCGCCGAGCTGGCGCACGCTGAGCAGAGCGAAGTGGTCGCCTCCGCGTACGGGGATCAGGATCTGAGCTTTGGCCCGGACTACATCATTCCAAAACCGTTCGATCCGCGCCTGATTGTCAAAATTGCGCCAGCCGTTGCCAAAGCGGCGATGGACTCCGGCGTGGCGACGCGTCCGATTCAGGATTTCGACGCGTACGTCGATAAACTCACCGAGTTCGTCTACAAAACTAACCTGTTTATGAAGCCGATCTTCTCTCAGGCTCGCGCAGACGCGAAGCGCGTGGTGCTGGCGGAAGGGGAAGAGGCGCGCGTGCTGCACGCCACGCAGGAGCTGATCACCTTAGGGCTGGCGAAGCCGATCCTGATTGGTCGTCCGAGCGTGATCGAGATGCGCATTCAGAAGCTGGGCCTGCAGATTAAGCCGGGCGTGGACTTCGAGATTGTTAACAACGAATCCGATCCGCGCTTCAAGGAGTACTGGAACGAATATTACGCGATCATGAAGCGTCGCGGGATCACCCAGGAGCAGGCGCAGCGGGCGGTGATCAGCAATACTACGGTCATCGGCGCGATCATGGTCCATCGCGGCGAGGCGGATGCACTGATCTGCGGCACCATCGGCGATTACCACGAGCATTTCAGCGTGGTGCAGGAGATCTTCGGCTATCGCGACGGCGTCCATACCGCCGGGGCGATGAACGCGCTGCTGCTGCCGAGCGGCAACACCTTTATTGCCGATACCTACGTTAACGACGATCCAACCCCGGACGAGCTGGCGGAGATCACCGTGATGGCCGCCGAGACCGTGCGTCGCTTTGGTATTGAGCCGAAGGTGGCGCTGCTGTCGCACTCAAACTTTGGTTCGTCCAAATCCGCGGCGGCGTGCAAAATGCGCCAGACTCTGGAACTGGTGCGCGAGCGTGCGCCGGAGCTGATGATTGACGGGGAAATGCACGGTGATGCCGCGCTGGTGGAGAGCATCCGCAACGAACGTATGCCGGACAGCCCGCTGAAGGGGTCGGCGAACATCCTGATTATGCCGAACGTGGAAGCGGCGCGTATCAGCTACAACCTGCTGCGCGTCTCCAGCTCTGAAGGGGTGACCGTAGGACCGGTGCTGATGGGCGTGGCGAAGCCGGTGCATGTGTTAACGCCGATTGCCTCCGTGCGCCGTATCGTGAATATGGTGGCGCTGGCGGTGGTTGAGGCGCAGACGCAGCCGCTGTAAGGGCGCGTGTGCTTACCCGACCTGGGGATTGAGTAGGCCGGATAAGCGCAGCGCCATCCGGCAGTTAAATCCAGTCGCGTACTTTAAGGAACTCACTCAAGGCAGCCTCCGGGCTGCCTTCTTTTGGCTCGTAGCTGTACTCCCAGCGCACCAGCGGCGGCATCGACATCAGAATCGACTCCGTGCGTCCGCCGGTCTGCAGGCCGAACAGCGTCCCGCGATCCCACACCAGGTTGAACTCCACGTACCGCCCGCGACGATAAAGCTGGAACTCACGCTCGCGCACGCCGTAGTCGGTGTTTTTACGGCGTTCGACAATCGGCAGGTACGCGTCGGTGAACCCTTCGCCCACCGCGCGCATAAAGCTAAATGCCGTATCAAAATCCGGCGTGTTGAGATCGTCAAAGAACAGCCCGCCGATGCCGCGCTGCTCGTCGCGGTGCTTCAGGTAAAAATAATCGTCGCACCACTTTTTAAATTTCGGGTAGACGTCCTCGCCAAACGGCAGGCAAAGGTCCCGCGCGGTGGTGTGCCAGTGCACGGCATCCTCTTCGAAGCCGTAGTAGGGCGTCATGTCGAAACCGCCGCCAAACCACCAGACCGGATCGGCTCCTGGCTTCTCCGCGATGAAAAAGCGGACGTTGGCGTGGCTGGTCGGAACAAACGGGTTATGCGGGTGGATCACCAGCGAGACGCCCATCGCTTCGAAGCTGCGGCCCGCCAGCTCAGGGCGGTGCGCGGTAGCGGACGCGGGCATGGCGTCGCCGTGAACGTGGGAAAAATTCACGCCCGCCTGTTCGAAGATGCCGCCGTTACGCAGCACGCGGCTGCGCCCGCCGCCGCCCGCTTCGCGCTGCCAGCTATCTTCCTGGAATTCACCGCCGTCTGCGGCGGCCAGTTTCTGGCAAATCTCATCCTGCAACTGCAGCAGGAACGTTTTGACCAGCTGTGCATTAGGTTTCATCAGCGTTTCCTGGAGTGCGCTTTCTGGTTATCGAACCAGTTGAAGTAACTGATAATGCCGGAGGCGATGGCGTTGGCGATCTTCTGGCGAAACGCCGTGGTGCCGAGCAGGCGCTCTTCTTCCGGGTTGGTAATAAAGGACGTTTCCACCAGCACGGATGGGATAGACGGTGACTTCAGCACCACAAACGCCGCCTGTTCCGTGCTTTTACTGTGCAGACGGTGCACCGGCTTAATCCGCTTGAGGATATGCGAGCCGAGCGTCAGGCTGTTTTTGATGGTGTCCGTTTGCACTAGATCGAACAGCACCTGCTGCAACAGATGATCTTTATCCGTGGCTTTCTTACCGGCCACTTCATCCGCCCGGTTTTCGCGATCGGAAAGGTATTTCGCCATGGCGCTACTGGCGCCGCGGTTGGAGAGGGCAAACACCGACGCGCCCGCGGCGGAAGGGTTTGTGAAGCCATCCGCGTGAATGGACATAAACAGGTCGGCGCCGTGCTTGTGGGCGATCTCGACGCGGTCATACAGCGGAATGAACGTGTCGCCTGTGCGCGTCAGGCGGGCGTCAATGCCGTTGCTGCGTAAAATCGATCGCACATTTTTTGCAATTGCCAGCACGACGTGTTTTTCTTTCGAACCGTTTCTGCCGATGGCGCCGGTATCAATACCGCCGTGGCCCGGATCGAGCATCACCAGACGCTTTGCGCCCGGCTTTTTGGTTTTCGGTTTGCTGTGTCCGTTACCGGTTTTGAGCGTGCTCTCGTCTTTTGCCTGAGCCTGCTTAGCGATGCCCGTTAACGTTAAGGCCGCCAGCCCCGCTTTGAGAACCTGACGACGCGATGTGAGTGCTTTTAATGGTTTGAATGTGCTCATGCGGCCTGAATACTGAAAAATGGGGTCCTGGTGTTATATCGTATCGTGTTTCCCGTTACGACAGTCCTTATTGAGAATTGTTTTACTTTTCATTTCAATACGTGACAAAGTGACATTATGCCAAATTTTGGCGAGATTTTCCCCGGTTATTGGCTAAACGCCCCGTTCACGCCATAATCACTGTTTTTAAACCCGAAAAGGCGGTTAATACCATGGAGATACGCGTTTTTCGCCAGGAAGATTTCGAAGAGGTGATCACCCTTTGGGAGCGCTGCGATCTGCTGCGTCCGTGGAACGATCCGGAAATGGATATCGAACGTAAGGTGAATCACGACGTTAGCCTGTTTCTGGTCGCGGAAGTGAACGGCGAGGTGGTCGGGACGGTAATGGGCGGCTACGACGGCCACCGCGGCTCGGCCTATTATCTGGGCGTCCACCCGGAATACCGGGCGCGCGGCATCGCCAACGCGCTGCTCAATCGTCTGGAAAAGAAACTCATCGCCCGCGGCTGCCCGAAAATCCAGATCATGGTGCGGGAAGATAACGACGTGGTGCTGGGCATGTATGAGCGTCTGGGCTACGAGCACGCCGACGTGCTGACGCTGGGTAAGCGCCTGATCGAAGATGAAGAGTACTGAGATCCACCCGGCTGACTATGACGCGCAGGGCCGCGTCAGGCTGCCGTTTTTATTCTGGTGCGTTTTGCTCCTCCAGGCCCGTACCTGGGTACTGTTTGTGATGGCCGGTGCGTCGCGCGGGCAGGGCGATACGCTGCTGAATCTCTTTTATCCCGACCACGATGCCTTCTGGCTCGGCTTACTGCCGGGCGTACCGGCGGTGTTGGCTTTTTTGTGCAGCGGTCGACGGCATGTAATCCCGCGTCTGTGGCGTGCGCTTCGCTGGCTGCTGATCCTCGCCCAGATTGCGCTGCTGTTCTGGCAACCCGTGCTCTGGTGGCTGGGTGAACCGCTTTCCGGTATCGGCATCGCGCTGGTGGTGGCGGATATTGTGGCGCTGATGTGGCTGCTGACGAATCCCCGCTTACGTGCCTGTTTTACGCAAGAGTCAGATTAGCGCGGCACTTTTTGCCGATGCCGCACTCCAACAAGCGTTGATTTAATTAGAAAGGACGTTTCAATGAAATCGCTGCGTTTACTTTTATGCGCTCTCCCGCTGGCGTTAACCGGCTGTTCGACGCTCTCCTCCATTAACTGGTCCGCCGCGTATCCGTGGAACTGGTTTGGCTCTTCCACCGAAGTGACCGAGCAGGGCGTGGGAAAAATTACCGCGTCAACGGCGCTCGATCAGGACGCCATTCAGGATGCCCTGAGCAGTGACTATCGCCTGCGTAGCGGGATGAAAACCGAGAATGGCAACATTGTACGTTACTTTGAAGCGTTGAAGGGCGACAAGCTGGCGCTGGTGATTAACGGTGATAAAGGGACGGTGAACCGCATTGCCGTGCTGGACGAAGATATTCCGACCGCCAGCGGCGTAAAGGTGGGCACCCCGTTTAGCGATCTTTATAAACAGGCCTTTGGTAACTGCAGCAGCGCCCCTTCAGACGATGGCGTGGCGGTGGAATGTAAGGCGGAAGGCAGCCAGCACATCAGCTATGTCTTCACCGGAACCTGGAGCGGTCCGGAAGGATTGATGCCCTCTGACGACACGCTGAAGAGCTGGAAAGTGAGCAAAATACTCTGGAAGCAGTAATTTGCGTCTGAACAAACCGCCTCGCTGAAATCCGGGTATAATAGCCGCCATCAATGCCACGCTGACGTGGCATCTTTATTTCAGGAGGAGCGATGTCTCAGGTTCAGAGTGGCATTTTGCCAGAACATTGCCGCGCGGCGATTTGGATTGAAGCCAATGTTAAAGGGGACGTGGATGCCCTGCGCGCGGCCAGCAAAGTTTTCGTTGATAAACTGGCCACCTTCCAGGCCAAATTCCCGGACGCCCATCTGGGTGCCGTTGTCGCTTTCGGCAATAACGTCTGGCGTCAGCTGAGCGGCGGCGAAGGCGCGGAAGAGCTGAAGGACTTTATCCCTTATGGCAAAGGCCTGGCGCCAGCCACCCAATACGACGTGCTGATCCACATCCTCTCTCTGCGCCACGACGTGAACTTCTCCGTTGCTCAGGCGGCGGTTGAAGCGTTTGGCGACAGCATCGACGTGCAGGAAGAGGTTCACGGCTTCCGCTGGGTGGAAGAGCGCGATCTGAGCGGCTTCGTTGACGGCACCGAAAACCCGGCGGGTGAAGAGGTTCGTCGCGACGTGGCGGTCATCAAAGACGGCGTGGACGCGGGCGGCAGCTACGTGTTCGTCCAGCGCTGGGAGCACAACCTCAAGCAGCTTAACCGCATGAGCGTGCACGACCAGGAGATGATGATTGGCCGCACCAAGGAAGCCAACGAAGAGATCGACGGTGATGCGCGCCCGGTGACCTCGCACCTGTCCCGCGTTGACCTTAAGGAAGACGGCAAGGGGCTCAAAATTGTTCGTCAGAGCCTGCCGTACGGCACGGCAAGCGGCACGCACGGCCTCTACTTCTGCGCCTACTGCGCGCGGCTGCACAATATTGAGCAACAGCTGCTGAGCATGTTCGGTGACACTGACGGCAAGCGCGACGCCATGCTGCGCTTCACCCGCCCGGTAACCGGCGGCTACTATTTTGCGCCGTCCGTTGAGCGCCTGCTGGCGCTGTAAAACGCTCCCCATACGTAGGCCGGGTAAGCGTTAGCGCCACCCGGCAATTTTCCCCGCACCCTTATTCCCTTTTCTGCTTGTAAATCACCAAACGGTATATAAAACCGTTACTCCTTTCATCCCCGTTATAAATATTATGACTATAAGATAGTCATCACATTTATAAGGGTGCGCAATGGCCGTTACTGTACTGAAAAAAGGAACTCTGGCGCTGGCAGGTTTACTGCTGGTGGCCCAGGCGCAGGCGACCGAGCTGCTGAACAGCTCGTATGATGTCTCCCGCGAGCTGTTTGCCGCCCTTAACCCACCTTTCGAGCAGCAGTGGGCGAAAGAAAACAATGGCGATAAGCTGACCATCAAGCAGTCCCACGCCGGTTCATCCAAGCAGGCGCTGGCGATTTTGCAGGGGCTGAAAGCAGACGTCGTGACCTACAACCAGGTGACTGACGTGCAGATCCTGCACGACAAGGGCAAGCTGATCCCGGCTGACTGGCAGAGCCGCTTGCCGAACAATAGCTCGCCGTTCTACTCCACCATGGGCTTCCTGGTGCGTAAGGGCAACCCGAAGAACATCCACGACTGGAGCGACCTGGTGCGTTCCGACGTGAAGCTGATTTTCCCGAACCCAAAAACTTCAGGTAACGCGCGCTACACCTATTTAGCCGCGTGGGGCGCGGCAGACAAGGCTGACGGTAAGGATAAAGCGAAGACCGAGCAGTTCATGACCCAGTTCCTGAAAAACGTCGAAGTGTTTGATACCGGCGGCCGCGGCGCGACCACGACTTTCGCCGAGCGTGGTCTGGGCGACGTGCTGATCAGCTTCGAATCCGAAGTGAACAACATTCGCAAGCAGTACGAAGCGCAGGGCTTCGAGGTGGTTATTCCGAAAACCAACATCCTGGCTGAGTTCCCGGTGGCGTGGGTGGATAAAAACGTGCAGGCGAACGGCACCGAGAAAGCGGCAAAAGCCTATCTCAACTACCTGTACAGCCCGCAGGCGCAGGCCATCATCACCGATTACTACTACCGCGTGAACAACCCCGACGTAATGAACAAACTGAAGGACAAATTCCCGCAGACCGCGCTGTTCCGCGTGGAAGATCATTTCGGCTCCTGGCCTGAGGTGATGAAAACGCACTTTGCCAGCGGCGGTGAGTTAGACAAACTGCTGGCGGCGGGGCGTAAGTAATGTTTGCAGTCTCGACTAAACGCGTGCTGCCGGGCTTTACCTTAAGCCTCGGGACCAGCCTGCTGTTCGTCTGCCTGATCCTGCTGTTGCCGCTCAGCGCGCTGGTGATGCAGCTTGCTCAGATGAGCTGGGCGCAGTACTGGGACGTGGTCACCAACCCGCAGGTGGTGGCGGCCTATAAGGTGACGCTGCTGTCGGCGTTTGTTGCCTCCATTTTTAACGGCGTGTTTGGCCTGCTGATGGCGTGGATCTTAACCCGCTATCGCTTCCCGGGCCGTACGCTGCTTGATGCCCTGATGGATCTGCCGTTTGCGCTGCCGACGGCGGTTGCGGGCTTAACCCTCGCGTCGCTCTTCTCCGTGAACGGGCTGTACGGCGAGTGGCTGGCGAAATTTGACATCAAGGTGACCTATACCTGGCTCGGGATCGCGGTGGCGATGGCCTTTACCAGCATCCCGTTTGTGGTGCGTACCGTGCAGCCGGTACTGGAAGAGCTGGGTCCGGAATACGAAGAAGCGGCGGAAACGCTGGGCGCCACGCGCTGGCAGAGCTTCCGTAAAGTGATTCTGCCGGAGCTCTCTCCGGCGCTGATGGCAGGCGTCGCGCTGTCGTTTACCCGCAGTCTGGGTGAGTTCGGCGCGGTGATTTTTATCGCCGGGAACATCGCCTGGAAAACGGAAGTCACCTCGCTGATGATTTTCATCCGCCTGCAGGAGTTTGATTATCCGGCGGCGAGCGCGATTGCCTCGGTGATCCTCGCGGCCTCGCTGCTGCTGCTGTATTCGATAAACACTCTGCAAAGTCGCTTTGGTCGACGTGTGGTAGGTCACTGATGGCGGAAGTTACGCAATTGAAGCGATACGATGCGCCCCGCATCAACTGGGGTAAATGGTTTCTGATTGGTGTGGGCGTGCTGGTTTCCGCCCTCATTCTCGTCGTGCCGACGGTTTATATCTTCGTCCAGGCGTTCAGCAAGGGGCTGATACCCGCGCTGGAGAACCTGGCGAACCCGGACATGCTGCACGCCATCTGGCTGACGGTGCTGATTGCGCTGATCACCGTGCCGGTGAACCTGGTCTTCGGTACGCTGCTGGCCTGGCTGGTGACGCGCTTTAACTTCCCGGGACGTCAGCTGCTGCTGACCCTGCTGGATATTCCGTTTGCCGTGTCGCCTGTTGTGGCCGGTCTGGTTTACCTGCTCTTTTACGGCTCCAACGGCCCGCTGGGCGGCTTGCTGGATGAACATAACCTGCAGATCATGTTCGCCTGGCCGGGCATGGTGCTGGTGACGATCTTCGTGACCTGTCCGTTCGTGGTGCGTGAGCTGGTGCCGGTGATGTTAAGCCAGGGCAGCAATGAAGACGAAGCGGCCGTTCTGCTTGGCGCATCCGGCTGGCAGATGTTCCGCCGCGTGACGCTGCCAAACATCCGCTGGGCGCTGCTTTACGGCGTGGTATTGACCAACGCCCGCGCGATTGGCGAGTTCGGTGCCGTTTCCGTTGTTTCCGGCTCCATTCGCGGTGAAACGCTTTCGCTGCCGCTGCAGATTGAACTCCTGCAGCAGGACTACAACACCATCGGCTCGTTTACTGCCGCAGCGTTGCTGACGCTGATGGCCATTTTGACCCTGTTTTTGAAGAGTGTGGTGCAGTGGCGTTTAGAGAATCAGGAAAAACGTCAGCATCAGGAGGGAAATCATGAGCATTGAGATTGCCAATATTAAGAAGTCTTTTGGTCGCACCCAGGTGCTGAATGATATCTCGCTGGATATCCCTTCCGGACAAATGGTGGCGCTGCTGGGGCCGTCTGGCTCGGGTAAAACGACGCTGCTGCGGATTATCGCCGGGCTTGAGCATCAGACCAGCGGGCACATCCGCTTCCACGGCACCGACGTGAGCCGCCTGCACGCCCGCGATCGTAAAGTAGGTTTTGTCTTCCAGCATTATGCGCTGTTCCGCCACATGACCGTTTTCGACAATATCGCCTTTGGCCTGACGGTGCTGCCGCGTCGTGAACGCCCGGATGCAGCAACCATTAAGGCGAAAGTAACCAAACTACTGGAGATGGTGCAGCTGGCGCATCTGGCGGACCGTTTCCCGGCGCAGCTTTCCGGCGGGCAGAAGCAGCGCGTGGCGCTGGCGCGCGCGCTGGCCGTTGAGCCGCAAATACTGCTGCTGGATGAACCCTTCGGCGCGCTGGATGCGCAGGTGCGCAAAGAGCTGCGTCGCTGGCTGCGCCAGCTGCATGAAGAACTGAAATTCACCAGCGTCTTCGTGACCCACGATCAGGAAGAAGCGATGGAAGTCGCGGACCGCGTGGTGGTCATGAGCCAGGGCAACATCGAGCAGGTTGACGAGCCGGAACAGCTCTGGCGCGAGCCGGCGACCCGCTTCGTGCTGGAGTTTATGGGCGAGGTGAACCGACTGCAGGGCACCATTCGCGGCGGTCAGTTCCACGTGGGCGCACACCGCTGGCCGCTGGGCTACACCTCCGCGCATCAGGGGCCGGTCGATCTGTTCCTGCGCCCGTGGGAAGTGGACGTCAGCCGCCGCACCAGCCTGGATTCCCCGCTGCCGGTGCAGGTGCTGGAAGCTAGCCCTAAAGGTCACTACACCCAATTGGTGGTACAGCCGCTGGGCTGGTATACCGAGCCGCTGACCGTGGTCATGCGCGACGACGTACCGCCGCACCGGGGTGAGCGCCTGTTTGTCGGGCTGCAGCATGCGCGCATCTATCACGGTAAGGAGCGGATTGAGACACGCGAGGATATTGCTCTGGCGGAGTCAGCCTGATAGGTTATTGAGTATGTTTTTCGCCCGGTGGCGTGATGCTTACCGGGCTTTTTATTGAGTAAAAATCGTGAATACACTCGAACACACCATCGGCAACACCCCTCTGGTCAAGCTTCAGCGCATGGGATGTGCCAACGGCAGCGAAATCTGGGTCAAACTCGAAGGCAATAACCCGGCAGGGTCGGTGAAAGACCGCGCGGCGCTGTCGATGATTGTCCAGGCCGAGAAACGCGGTGAAATTAAGCCAGGCGATGTGCTGATTGAAGCCACCAGCGGCAACACCGGTATCGCGCTGGCAATGATCGCGGCGCTGAAAGGCTACCGCATGAAGCTGCTGATGCCGGACAACATGAGCCAGGAGCGCCGCGCCGCGATGCGCGCCTACGGGGCCGAGCTGATTCTGGTGACCAAAGAGCAGGGGATGGAAGGGGCGCGCGACTTAGCGTTAGCGATGGCCGAGCGCGGAGAAGGTAAACTGCTCGATCAGTTCAATAACCCGGACAACCCGTACGCGCACTACACCACCACCGGGCCGGAAATCTGGCAGCAAACCGGCGGGCGCATCACCCATTTTGTCTCCAGCATGGGCACCACCGGCACCATTACCGGCGTGTCCCGTTTTTTGCGCGAGCAGGAGAAACCGGTCACCATTGTTGGTCTGCAGCCGGAAGAGGGGAGCAGCATTCCGGGCATTCGCCGCTGGCCTGCGGAGTATATGCCGGGCATTTTTAATGCGCAGCTGGTGGATCGGGTGCTGGATATTCATCAGCGCGAGGCGGAGAATACCATGCGTGAACTGGCCGTGCGTGAAGGCATCTTCTGCGGGGTCAGCTCGGGGGGCGCGGTAGCGGGGGCGTTGCGCGTGGCGCAGGCAAACCCCGGTGCGGTCGTGGTGGCGATTATCTGCGATCGCGGCGATCGCTATTTGTCTACCGGCGTCTTTGGTGAAGAGAGTTATTCGCAGGGGGCGGGGATTTAAGCGTCATGGAGATGATTCTATTCCGGGATAACACCCGGGCGCAGCAAACCGACATTGTCGCGGTGCAGTCGCAGGTGGTTTACGGCAGCGTGGGGAACAGCATTGCTGTGCCGAACATTCGTACCCACCGGCTGAACGTCACCGCCGTGCCGACGGTGCTGTTTAGCAACACGCCGCACTACGACACCTTCTACGGCGGGGTGATCCCCGACGAGTGGTTCAGCGGCTACCTGAAGGCGCTGGAAGAGCGCGAGATCCTGCGCGAGCTTAAAGCGGTCACTACCGGCTATATGGGCAGCGCCAGCCAGATCGCACTGCTGGCGCAGTGGCTGAGGGCGGTCAAAGCGCAGCATCCTGACCTGCTGGTGCTGGTCGACCCGGTTATCGGCGATATCGACAGCGGAATGTACGTGAAGCCGGATATCCCGGAAGCCTACCGGGAACACCTGCTGCCGCTGGCGCAGGGGATTACGCCAAACGTCTATGAGCTGGAAGTGTTAAGCGGTAAGCCGTGCCGGACGCCGGAAAGCGCTATTGCCGCCGCGCAGGGGTTGCTTTCTGACACTCTGAAATGGGTGGCGATCACCAGCGCGCCGGTGGCCGACGACCCGCAAAACATCCACGTGGTGCTGGTGACGCGTGAGGGCGTGACCGTCAGCGCTCATCCCCGCGTAGAAACCGATCTGAAAGGGACGGGGGATCTGTTCTGTTCAGAACTGGTGAGCGGAATTGTTGAGGGGAAAACCGTTGCTGATGCCATTCGCATGGCCGGCGATCGGGTGACTGATGTGATGCTTTATACCCAGTCGAAAGGCTACGACGAGCTTATCCTCCCTGCATAAACAAAAATGGCGCCCGAAGGCGCCATTTTTCTGTGCGGCAAGAATTACTTCTTGATGCGGATAACCGGGGTTTCGCCCACGGTGACGCTGCCAGACAGTTTGATCAGTTCTTTGATTTCGTCCATGTTGGAGATAACAACCGGCGTCAGGGTAGACTTGGCTTTTTCTTCCAGCAGTGGCAGATCGAATTCAATCACCGGGTCGCCAACTTTAACACGCTGGCCTTCTTCCGCGATACGCTTGAAGCCTTCGCCTTTCAGTTCAACGGTGTCGATACCGAAGTGAACGAACAGTTCGATACCGCTATCAGATTCGATAGAGAACGCATGGTTGGTTTCAAAAATTTTACCGATGGTGCCGTCAACTGGAGCAACCATTTTGTTGCCAGTTGGTTTGATAGCAATGCCATCACCAACGATTTTCTCAGCAAACACTACATCCGGCACGTCTTCGATGTTGACGATCTCGCCGGAGAGCGGAGCAACAATCTCAATAGTTCCGGAGTCTTTCTTATCATCAGAAACCAGAGATTTCAGTTTATCGAACAAACCCATGATCTTCTCCTAAGCAGTAATTTGGGCCGCATCTCGTGGATTAGCAGATTGTTTTTTCTTCAATGAACTTGTTAACCAGCGTCATTAACTCGTCCGTTGTCGGTTGAGCAAGAGCCTGCTCTGCTAACACCTTCGCATCTTCGAAGTTCGTGTTACGGATAATCTTCTTAATGCGCGGGATGGAAATGGCGCTCATAGAGAATTCGTCCAGACCCATACCCAGCAACAGAAGTGTAGCACGTTCGTCGCCTGCAAGCTCACCACACATGCCAGTCCATTTACCTTCTGCATGAGAAGCATCAATAACTTGCTTGATCAAGTTCAGTACGGACGGTGACATTGGCTGGTAGAGATGTGAAATCATATCATTACCACGGTCAACTGCCAGGGTGTACTGCGTTAAATCATTGGTGCCGATACTAAAGAAATCAACTTCTTTGGCTAAATGACGCGCAATGGTCGCCGCCGCTGGTGTTTCCACCATCACGCCGATCTCAATTGACTCGTCAAATGCTTTACCTTCGTCGCGCAGTTCCTGTTTGTAGATTTCGATCTCTTTCTTCAGTGCACGCACTTCTTCAACAGAGATGATCATCGGGAACATGATGCGCAGCTTACCGAAAGCGGAGGCACGCAGGATAGCGCGAACCTGGTCACGCAGGATCTCTTTACGATCCATCGCGATACGCACGGCACGCCAGCCCAGGAACGGGTTCTCTTCTTTCGGGAAGTTCATGTACGGCAGCTCTTTGTCGCCACCGATGTCCATGGTACGGACGATAACCGCCTGTGAGCCACACGCTTCTGCGACGGCTTTATACGCAGCAAACTGCTCTTCTTCCGTTGGCAGCGCGTCGCGGTCCATGAACAGGAATTCTGTACGATAGAGACCAACACCTTCCGCACCGTTGCGCTCAGCGCCATCAACGTCGCGTACGGTACCGATGTTTGCGCACACTTCTACCTGATGGCCGTCCAGGGTGATGGCTGGCAGGTCTTTCAGCTTAGCGAGTTCCGCTTTTTCAGTCGCAACCTGCTCCTGAACCGCGCGCAGTTTTTCGATCTCTTCGTTAGTTGGGTTGACGTAAACCAGATTGTTTACGGCATCCAGAATCAGATAGTCGCCGTTTTTCACCTGAGAGGTGACGCTACCGGTGCCCACGATGGCAGGCAGTTCCAGAGAACGCGCCATGATTGAGGTGTGGGAGGTACGGCCACCCGCGTCGGTGATGAAACCGAGAACCTTTTTCAGGTTCAGCTGTGCGGTTTCAGACGGGGTGAGGTCAGCGGCAACCAGGATCACTTCATCCTGAATCGCGCTCAGGTCGATAATGGCCAGGCCCAGGATGTTGCGCAGCAGGCGCTTACCGATGTCACGTACGTCAGCCGCACGCTCTTTCAGGTATTCATCATCCAGCTCTTCCAGGGCAGTTGCCTGACCTTCGATAACTTCATGCGCAGCCGCGTCGGCCGTCATGCCTTTATCTTTAATCAGGGCTATGATTTCCTGCTCCAGCTCCTCATCTTCGAGCAGCATGATGTGCCCTTCGAAGATGGCTTCTTTTTCTTCACCGAAAGTTTCGCCAGCTTTAGTTTTGATCGCTTCCAGTTGCGCAGATGCCTTGGCACGACCGCTCAGAAAACGTTCAACTTCCTGATCAACCTTGTCGGCAGAAATTTTTTTCCGGTCGATGACGATCTCGTCTTCTTTCAGCAGCAGTGCTTTGCCGAAAGCGATACCCGGGGATGCTAAAATGCCTGAAATCATAACCCTACCTTACTTGTGACTGATATTTAAAAGAACCCGGAAACTTACTCGAGCTCAGCCATCAGTTTAACCAGATGCTCAACTGCTTTCTGCTCGTCTTCACCTTCAGCAGAGATGGTAACAACGGTGCCCTGAGTCAGGCCCAGAGTCTGCAGTTTGAACAGGCTTTTTGCGCTAGCGCTTTTGCCGTTGGAAGTTACAGTGATTTCAGAAGTGAAGCCTTTCGCTTCTTTAACAAACTGAGCAGCAGGGCGGGTGTGCAGACCGTTCGGAGCGGTAATGGTAACTTCTTGCTGGAACATTGTATTTCCCCAACTTATAGGTTTAGTGTTGTGGAACTAAAGTCTAGCCTGGCGGCTTAACTTTAGCCTGTATTGTTAGCGCTGACGTTTCAATCGTCATTAAACATTATGCAGCGAAAGGAAGACTTGAACCAAATCATAAAATCGATTCAGCAAGGGTATTTCGTTCACTGATTAATTTCACGCTTCAAAATAATTGCTGGTTTAAATACCAGACACATCGGGGTGAAGCAATGCCAGGAGGGTCAAAAGTTTGAAGCAGGCCACAAAAAAGCACCCGAAAAGGTGCTTTTTTACGCGTTATTAACATACTGGCACTACTGTTGCAGCTCTTTTTCCGTGAACAGATCGGCAAACAGTGCGGTGCTCAGGTAACGCTCACCCGAAGAAGGAAGGATAACCACAATATTCTTATTGGTAAAGGCTTCATCTTCCTGAAGTTTGAGCGCTGCCGCAACGGCCGCACCGGAAGAGATACCCGCCAGAATGCCTTCTTCATCCATCAGACGACGCGCGGTAGAGATGGCTTCTTCGTTCGTGATGGCAACGACTTTATCGATCAGCTTCAGATCCAGGTTACCCGGAATGAAGCCCGCGCCGATGCCCTGAATTTTATGCGGGCCAGGCTTGAGCTCTTCGCCCGCCAGCGCCTGAGCGATAACCGGGGAGTCGGTAGGTTCAACGGCAACGGTAATCAGCTCTTTTTTACCTTTTGTGCCTTTAATATAGCGAGACACGCCGGTCAGCGTGCCGCCGGTGCCGACGCCGGAGATAAATACGTCAACCTGGCCGTCAGTATCTTCCCAGATTTCCGGGCCGGTGGTCTTCTCGTGAATTTCAGGGTTAGCCGGGTTGCTGAACTGCTGCAGCAGAAGATATTTCGCCGGATCGCTGGCCACGATCTCTTCCGCTTTCTGAATGGCACCTTTCATGCCCTTCGCGCCTTCGGTCAGGACCAGGTTCGCCCCCAGCGCTTTGAGCAGTTTGCGACGTTCGATGCTCATGGTTTCCGGCATGGTCAGGGTCAGCTTGTAGCCGCGTGCGGCAGCAACATAGGCCAGAGCGATACCGGTGTTACCGCTGGTCGGTTCCACCAGCTCAACGCCTGGCTTCAGCACGCCGCGTTTTTCAGCATCCCAAATCATGTTTGCACCGATGCGGCATTTTACGCTGAAGCTCGGGTTGCGTGATTCGACCTTCGCCAGAATGCGTCCATTACCGATACGGTTCAGTCGAACCAGGGGCGTATGACCGATAGTCAGCGAGTTGTCTTCATAAATCTTACTCATGGCCTGTCCTTAACTGTATGAAATTGGGATACCGACCCAGCATACCTGCTAAGCAGGTAGGGGGAAGTAAGGAATTCGCATATCTATATACTGCAAGGAAATAATGGGGATCAGTATGGAATAAGGGGCGGCATAAGCCACCCCTGCTTTACACATTTTTGCATTATTTCCATAACGCGTGCTTAGCACGATAGCAGTCCACCCACATCGCCGTCGCGCCGCAAACCGCAACCGGCATGATGAACAAGTTAAGGAAGGGAATCATGGTGAACAGGCTGGTCAGCGCGCCGAACTGCATATTGGCGACCTTCCGGGTGCGCAGGGCGGTGCGCATCGCTTTAAACGGCACCTTGTGGTTATCGAACGGATAGTCGCAGTACTGGATGGCCAGCATCCAGGCGCTGAACAGAAACCACAGCACCGGCGCAACCGTCTGGCCAATGCCGGGGACAAAGTAGAGGGCAAGGAGTACAACCGCGCGGGGGAGGTACCAGGCAAACTTCTGCCACTCGCGCTTCATAATGCGCGGGATATCTTTCACGATCCCCAGCACGCCCGTGTCCGGTGGCGTCGCGCCGGTAAGCCGCGCCTCCAGCTGTTCCGCCAGCAGGCCGTTAAACGGCGCGGCTATCCAGTTCGCGATCGTTGAGAATAAATAGCCGAATACCAGCAGCACGGAGATGATCGCCACCGGCCAGAGCAGGTAGTTAAGCCACTGCAGCCAGTCCGGCACGTAGCTCATCAGCGACGGGATCCAGCTTTCGAGCTTTGTGAACAGCCACCAGAACGCGCCGCCCATCAGAATAATGTTGATCAGCAGCGGCAGAATGACGAAGCGACGGATACCTGGCAGTGAGACCAGCTTCCAGCCCTGAGAAAAATACCAGACGCCGCTGCGCGTGGGAGAAGACGATGTTGAAACCATAACCAGGCTGTACTCCTTTTTTCACAACCAGTGGAATTGCCCGCCTATATTATCCACTTGCGGACCAATGACCAGTTCGGAAATGTTCGAAAAACCAGCAAAAAGCACGATTTACTTCATCTTTATGCTGCGAATGCTCTGCACACACTTGCACTTGACGTAAACGGCAAATACTCTTAGTGAGTAAATGTTTGCCGTGGTGGCAAGGTGTTAGAACAACAGAGAATATAATGATGCAGGATTTGCGTCTGATATTAATCATTGTTGGCGCGATCGCCATAATCGCTTTACTGGTACATGGTTTCTGGACCAGCCGTAAAGAGCGTTCCTCGATGTTTCGCGATCGCCCACTGAAGCGCATGAAGTCCAGTCGTGATGATGATGACACTGAAGATGACATCACCGGTAGCGACGACGACGGCGTGGGTGAAGTTCGTGTTCATCGGGTCAATACTGCGCCCGGCGCGGCTCATGGGGAGCATGAAGCCCCCCGCGCTCCGCAGCACCAGTATCAACCGCCGTATGCCTCTGCCCAGCCGCGCCAGCCAGCGCCGCAGCCAGTGGAAGAACCTGTACGTCAGCCGCCGCAACCGCCTGTCCAACAGCAGCCCGCTGCGCCACAGCCGGTTCAACAGCAACCTGTGCAGCAGCCCGTGCAACAGCAACCTGCGCAGCAGCCGCAGCAGCCTGTTCATGTACAGCCTGCGCCGCAGCCCGCTCCGGCTCCGCACGTTGAGCCAGAGCCGGTCGTCGAGCCTGAACCGGTTGTTGAAAAGCCGCAGCGTAAAGAAGCGGTGATCATCATGAACGTGGCCGCGCATCACGGCAGCCATCTCAACGGTGACGTGTTGCTCAACAGTATTCAACAGGCAGGCTTCAAGTTTGGCGATATGAATATTTTCCATCGCCACCTGAGCCCTGACGGTAGTGGTCCGGCGCTGTTTAGCCTGGCCAATATGGTCAACCCAGGCACCTTTGACCCGGAAATGACCGGTGATTTCGTGACGCCGGGTGTCACTATCTTTATGCAGGTGCCGTCCTACGGCGACGAGCTGCAAAACTTCAAGCTGATGCTGCAGTCCGCTCAGCACATCGCTGATGAAGTGGGTGGTGTGGTGCTCGACGATCAGCGTCGAATGATGACCCCGCAGAAGCTGCGCGAGTATCAGGACCGCATCCGCGAAGTGAAGGAAGCCAACGCGTAATTGTCGCGTTTACTTCAACTCCTCCTCAACCCCCGCCTGTCGGGGGTTTTTTCTCATTGATGGTGCGATATGGACTCAATCGAACAACAACTCACTGAACTGCGAACCACGCTTCGCCATCATGAATATCTCTATCATGTTATGGACGCACCGGAAGTGCCTGATGCGGAGTATGACCGGCTGATGCGCGAGCTGCGCGAGCTGGAGGCGCAGCACCCGGAACTGATCACGCCAGATTCTCCGACCCAGCGCGTCGGCGCCGAGCCGCTGGGGGCTTTCAGCCAGGTGCGTCACGAAGTGCCGATGCTGTCGCTGGACAACGTCTTTGATGAAGAGAGCTTCCTCGCGTTTAACAAGCGCGTGCAGGACCGTCTGAAAAGCAGCGATTCCCTCACCTGGTGCTGCGAGTTGAAGCTCGACGGCCTGGCGGTCAGCCTTCTCTATGAAAACGGCGTGCTGGTGCGCGCCGCCACGCGTGGCGACGGTACGACGGGTGAAGACATCACCACCAACGTGCGAACCATCCGCGCGATCCCGCTGAAGCTGCAGGGTGACAACATTCCCGCGCGTCTGGAAGTGCGCGGCGAGGTGTTCCTGCCGCAGGCGGGATTCGAGAAAATTAACGAAGAGGCGCGTCGCACCGGCGGGAAAGTGTTTGCTAACCCGCGTAACGCGGCGGCAGGCTCTCTGCGCCAGCTTGACCCGCGCATCACCGCGAAGCGACCGCTTACTTTCTTCTGCTACGGCGTCGGTATTCTGGAAGGTGGTGAGTTACCGGATACGCACCTCGGGCGTCTGCTGCAGTTTAAAGCCTGGGGCCTGCCGGTGAGCAACCGCGTTCAGCTCTGCGACTCGCCGGAAGCGGTGCTGGCGTTCTACCACAAAGTGGAAGAGGACCGTCCGTCGCTCGGCTTTGATATCGATGGTGTTGTCATCAAGGTCAATTCGCTGGCGCTGCAGGAGCAGCTGGGCTTTGTGGCGCGTGCACCGCGCTGGGCGGTGGCGTTTAAATTCCCTGCCCAGGAGCAGATGACCTTTGTCCGCGACGTGGAGTTTCAGGTGGGCCGTACGGGCGCTATTACCCCGGTCGCTCGACTGGAGCCGGTGCAGGTCGCAGGCGTGCTGGTGAGTAACGCTACGCTGCACAACGCCGATGAAATCGAACGCCTCGGCCTGCGCATCGGTGACAAAGTGGTGATTCGCCGCGCGGGCGATGTTATCCCGCAGGTGGTGAACGTTGTTGAGTCAGAACGTCCTGATGATACGCGCGAGGTCGTTTTCCCGACCCACTGCCCGGTATGCGGCTCTGACGTAGAGCGTGTGGAAGGCGAAGCGGTGGCCCGCTGTACGGGCGGCCTGATCTGCGGCGCGCAGCGTAAAGAGTCGCTTAAGCACTTTGTTTCCCGTCGCGCAATGGACGTTGACGGCATGGGCGACAAGATTATCGATCAGCTGGTTGAGAAAGAGTATGTCCATACGCCAGCGGATCTGTTCAGGCTCACGGCGGGCAAACTGACCGGTCTGGATCGCATGGGGCCGAAGTCAGCCCAGAACGTGGTTAACGCGCTGGAAGCAGCGAAAGAGACGACCTTCGCCCGCTTCCTGTACGCGCTGGGCATTCGTGAAGTCGGCGAAGCGACGGCGGCAGGTTTAGCCGCGTACTTTGGTACGCTGGAGGCGCTGGAAAAGGCAAGCATCGACGAGCTGCAGAAAGTGCCGGACGTCGGCATCGTCGTCGCCACGCACGTCTTTAACTTCTTTGCCGAAGAGAGCAACCGCGAGGTCATCGGCAAGCTGCTGGAAGAGGGCATTAAATGGCCTGCGCCGGTGGTGGTCAACGCCGAAGAAATTGATAGCCCATTTGCCGGTAAAACCGTGGTGCTAACCGGTAGCCTTAGCCAGCTTTCACGCGACGATGCAAAAGCGCGTCTGGTGGCGCTGGGGGCCAAAGTGGCGGGCAGCGTGTCGAAGAAAACCGACCTGGTGATTGCCGGCGAAGCTGCGGGTTCGAAGCTGGCGAAAGCCCAGGAGCTCGGCATTGAGGTTATCGACGAAGCGGAAATGATGCGCCTGTTAGGAGAGTAACGTGGAGAAAGAGCAGCTCGTTGAGATCGCCAATACGGAAATGCCGTTCGGTAAATATAAGGGCCGCAGGCTGATCGATTTGCCGGAGGAGTACCTGCTGTGGTTCGCCCGCAAGGACGAGTTCCCCGCCGGGCGCCTGGGCGAGCTGATGGCTATCACGTTACTGATCAAAACCGAGGGGCTGACCCAACTGGTGCAGCCCCTGAAGCGTCCTTAAGCCTTCGCGGCGCGGGTTTCTTCCTGCGCCAGCTTTTCCGTCTGGCGCTTGTAGCGACGCGCCAGCACCGCGCAGACCATCAGCTGGATCTGATGGAAAATCATCAGCGGCAGCACCATCATCCCGATCACCGAGGTGGGGAACAGAATGTTCGCCATCGGGATGCCGTTCGCCAGGCTCTTTTTGGAGCCGCAGAAGACGATGGTGATCTCATCGGCTTTGCTGAAGCCGCATTTGCGCGCCACAAAAACGTTCACCGCAATGACAATTGCCAGCAGAACTAGGCTGACCACCACGATAAACAGCAGCGAGCCTGCACCCACCTTATGCCAGATCCCGTTTACGACCGCTTCGCTGAAGGCGGAATAGACCACCAGCAGAATCGAAGACTGGTCGGTTTTGGAGATCCATTTCTTATGCTTCGCCACGAACGCCCCGGTCCACGGACGTGAGAGATGGCCCAGGACAAACGGCAGCAGCAGTTGCAGGCAGATTTTGCCGACTTGCTCAAGGTTACCTTCCGCGCCGTGCATGTTCATCAGCAGGCCCACCAGCAGCGGGGAGACGAAAATCCCCAACAGGCTGGATGCCGATGCGGAGCAGACCGCGGCTGCAACGTTCCCTCCGGCAAGAGAGGTAAAGGCAATGGCAGACTGCACGGTGGCCGGGAGAATACAGAGATACAGGAAACCGGTGTAGAGCGCCGGATCGACGTTAACCGGTGCCCACCAGGCAAACAGCACCCCGAGGATCGGGAACAGAATAAACGTGCTGCACATCACCCAGAGGTGCAGTCGCCAGTGGCTACCGCCAGCGATAATCGCTTCGCGGGAGAGCTTTGCGCCGTGCATAAAGAACAGCAGCGCGATGGCGGCTGTCGTCAGTCCCTCAAAAAAAGGGACGAAACCGCCGCGAGCAGGGAAGAACGAGGCCAGTAAAACGGTGACCACCAGGGTGAGCGTAAACGGATCAAGAATACGAAATAGTTTCATAATGACTCCTGAAAACAGATGTCGCTATTGTGCTTTTTTCCATTTGAGAAATAAAATTGATTTATTGCATCCATTCATGAATTAAACAGATGAATTATTCCCTACGCCAGCTTCGCATTTTCGTCACCGTCGCCCATGCCCGCAGCTTTAGCCGGGCAGGTGAAATGATCGGCCTGAGCCAGTCGGCGGTCAGCCACAGCGTGAAAGAGCTGGAAAACCAGACCGGCGTTAGGTTGCTTGATCGCACCACGCGCGAAGTGGTCCTGACCGAAGCGGGGCAGCAGCTGACCCTGCGTCTTGAGCGGCTGCTTGATGAGCTGAACAGCACGCTCAGAGACGTGGGGAGGCTGGGGCAGCAGCTGTCGGGCACCGTGCGGGTTGCGGCCAGCCAGACGATATCCGCGCACCTTATCCCGCAATGTATTGCCGAGGGAAACCATAGCTATCCTGATATTGATTTTGTCCTGCATGACAGACCGCAGCAGTGGGTGCTGGAGAGCATCCGCCAGGGGGATGTGGATTTTGGTATTGTGATCGATCCTGGCCAGGTGAGCGATCTGGAATGCGAAAGCGTTCTTTCTGAGCCTTTTTTGCTGCTCTGCCGTGACGACGACCCGCTGGCAGCGTTGCTCGAGGTCAGCTGGCAGTCCCTGCAGGGGGCGAACCTGGTTTTACAGGATTATGCCTCAGGCAGCCGCCCGCTGATTGATTCCGCGCTGGTGAATCAGGGCGTTAAGGCAACGATCGTGCAGGAGATTGGTCATCCGGCCACGCTGTTTCCGATGGTGGAAGCCGGAATTGGCATCAGCGTGTTGCCCGCTCTGGCGCTTCCCCTGCCGCAGGGAAGCCAGCTGGCGGTGAAGCGGCTGACGCCCGTTGTCGAACGAAAGCTGATGCTGGTGCGGCGAAAAAATCGTTCGCTCTCGGGTGCGGCGCAGGCCATCTGGGAAGTGGTGCGTATCCAGGCACAACGATTAACCGAGGCCCGCATACGCGATCCACTGTTTAACGCATCAGACGATTAGATGTAGATATCAATCTGATTAGTGTCTGACGGGCTATTCACGCCTTCTACTTTGCCCAGTTTTTGATCCTGCTTCTTCTGAGCTTCTTCGGCCTGCTGGCGCTGCAGTGCGGCGAGCTGCGCCTGCAGCACTTTGATCTGGGTCTGAATCAGTTCCTGCTGCTTCTTCTTCTCATCTGCACTGCCGGGGCTGTTTGCCAGCTCTTTTAACTGCTGGGTCAGCTTTTTGATTTTGTCGAGAATGCGGGTGATTTGCGCAGAGATATCGTTACTGCTCGAAGAGCCACTCGCGCCGCTGGTTTGAATCTGTTGGGTTGAAGCCTGAATGGTCGTCATACTTTTTCCTCGCGTTATAAAACAGAGGTATCGGCACCGACGGGATTAGCTTGAGGAAAATGCGGCAGGTTCACATTTTTATATCGCAGATAGCAAAAAAGCGCCTTTAGGGCGCTTTTTTACATTGGTGGGTCGTGCAGGATGACTCGCTTCGCTCGCCCTTCGGGCCGTCGCCGTAAACGTCTCCGGTGCCTCACTACGTTCGGCTCGAACCTGCTGCAGGTTCGAATCATCCAGATCGCAGATAGCAAAAAAGCGCCTTTAGGGCGCTTTTTTACATTGGTGGGTCGTGCAGGAT
>NZ_JADBQK010000018.1:16556-29730 GCF_014895885.1 Enterobacter cloacae complex sp. P17RS | reverse complement strand
CCCAGGGCATAAGCGACTCCATAAACGGGTTCTTATGCCTCAGTTGTAAGTGTCTACCATGTCCCCGAACAAGTGTTCACTATGTCCCCGGACCGTACATGGGAGAGGGCCAGGGTGAGGGCATCAGGCCGCAGCAAACTTACCCCGTAACCGCCTCTTCAACTGGCGGCTTCGTCAGCAGCGTAAGCATGGTGTTCGCAATCTCACGCTCGCCCATCACCACCTGATTCGCGCCGCGCTCGGTGATGTACTCTACCTCGTCGTCATAGTGCGCTCGGGCAATGATCTCAATACCGGGGCACTTCTCACGCGCGGAGGCCACAATCTCACCCGCTTCATAGCCGTTTGGAATGGTCAGCAGCAGCCAGCGGGCACAGTCCAGATGCGCCAGCTCCATGATCTCTTCGTTCGCCGCATTGCCCAGCACCGCACGAATCCCGCGCTCGCGAAGCTCATCCACGCGGGTGCGTGACGTCTCAATCACCACCAGCGGAATGCCCTGCGCCATCAGCTTCTCGCCGAGCAGGCTGCCGACGCGGCCAAAGCCCACCAGCAGGGCGTGATTACAAATATCCACCGGGATCTGCTTCTCTTCTTCCGTTGCCTCTTCCAGCGTCTGCTCTTCGAGGGTTTCGGTCTTCTCGAGGTATTTTTCCAGCAGGGCAAACAATACCGGGTTTAGCATGATGGAGAGGATTGCCCCCGCCAGCACCAGATTTTGCCCCGCCTGTGGCAGCAGGTTCAGGGCCATGCCCAGACCGGCCAGAATAAAGGCGAACTCGCCAATCTGTGCCAGGCTGGCGGCAATGGTCAGCGCCGTGCGCGGCGAGTGGCCGAACATTCGCACCAGGAAGAAAGCCGCGAGCGACTTACCAAAAATAATGATCGCCAGCGTGCCCAGCACGGCCAGCGGCTGCTGGATCAGCACCAGCGGATCGAACAGCATCCCGACGGAGACGAAGAACAACACGGCAAACGCATCGCGCAGCGGCAGGGTATCGTGCGCCGCACGGTGGCTCAGCTCGGATTCGTTCAGCACCATCCCGGCGAAGAACGCCCCCAGGGCAAAGGAGACATCAAACAGCTCAACGGCACCGAAGGCGATGCCCAGCGCCAGCGCCAGCACGGAGAGGGTAAACAGCTCGCGGGAGCCGGTTGCCGCGCTGCGGGACATGATCCACGGCACCAGACGGCGACCCACCAGCATCATGATGGCGATAAAGGCCACCACTTTACCGATGGTGATGCTCATATCCAGCGCCAGCGAGGCGAAGCCGACGTTGTCTTTTTCCATCATCCCGGCGACGGCGGGCAGCAGCACCAGCGTCAACACCATCACCAGATCTTCAACAATCAGCCAGCCAATCGCGATTTGCCCGCGCTGGCTGTCTATCAGCTGCCTCTCTTCAAGCGCGCGCAGCAGCACCACGGTACTGGCGGTGGAGAGGCACAGCCCAAAGACGATGCCGGTCATCAGCGACCAGCCCAGCACTGCCGAAAGCGCCATGCCCAGCAGCGTCGCCACCCCTATCTGGGCGATCGCTCCGGGTATGGCGATCGACTTTACCGCCATCAGGTCCTTCAGCGAAAAATGCAGACCGACGCCAAACATCAGCAGGATCACGCCCAGTTCCGCCAGCTCTGGCGCCAGTTTGGTATCCGCCACGAAGCCTGGCGTGAAAGGCCCCGCCAGTACACCCGCTAACAAATAGCCGACAAGAGGAGAAATACGCAGCTTATTGGCAATCATGCCAAGGATAAAAGCGAGCACAAGTCCACCAACAATGGTGGTAATAAGCGGTGTGGCGTGGTGCATTCCGTCTCCTTTCGTGGTGAGTGTTCCATTTTTGGCGTGAATACCAAAAAGCCAGGTAATAGTTTATGACAATTTTTACCCTTATGTTTATGAATAATTGTTGAAGTTTGAATAAAACAGCAATATGCGCGTAAAAAAGCGCATTTTGATAAATTACGCAAGAGGAGAAAGAAGAAACCCTTATGGCATCAGGCTGTCAGGCAGCCAAAGTCAAACTTTGGCTGCCCGTAATTTACGCTTTGTGGCGGTTATCAGGCAGGAATATGGTCAACATCCCAAGAAGTGGCAGGAAAGCGCAGATTTTATAAACCAGGAAGATGCTGGTGTGATCCGCAACCATCCCTAATACCGCTGCACCCAGCCCGCCCATGCCGAAGGCGAAACCGAAAAAAAGTCCGGAAACCATACCGATACGACCCGGCAGCAGCTCCTGGGCATAGACCAGAATGGCGGAAAACGCGGAGGCGAGGATAAAACCAATAATCACGGTCAAAATCCCCGTCCATTCAAGGCTGGCGTACGGCAAAATGAGGGTAAAGGGCGCCACGCCGAGGATAGAGCCCCAAATGACATATTTACGGCCAATTTTATCCCCCACCGGCCCGCCAATGACCGTTCCTGCGGCCACCGCGAAGAGGAAAGCAAACAGATGGAACTGCGCGTTTTGTACCGATAATCCGAATTTTTGCATCAGATAAAAGGTGTAATAGCTGCTGATGCTCGCCATATAGAAGTATTTCGAGAAAATCAGCACCAGCAGCACGGAGACCGCAAGAATGACCTTATTACGAGGCAGGGGATTGATAACCTTCGCTTTAGGTTTCCCTTTGTTCACGCGATGCTGGGCGGCGTACCAGCGGCTGATCTGTGCCAGCACGACAATGGCGAGCAGGGCGGCCAGCACAAACCAGGCCACGTTGCCTTTGCCATACGGGGCGATAATCACCGCCGCCAGCAGCGGGCCGAGGGAGCTACCGAAGTTGCCCCCTACCTGGAAGAGGGACTGCGCCAGCCCGTGACGGCCACCGGAGGCCATACGCGCCACGCGGGACGATTCCGGATGGAAGACGGACGAGCCGGTTCCCACCAGCGCGGCGGCGAGCAGAACCGCTTCAAAACTGCCTGCCATGGCCAGCAGCACCAGCCCGCTTAAGGTAAAGCACATGCCTATCGGCAGCGACCACGGCATCGGGTATTTATCCGTCCAGTAACCCACCACCGGCTGCAGCAGCGACGAGGCCAGCTGGAAGGTCAGGGTGATCATCCCGATCTGTACGAAGGTTAACGAAAACTCGGACTGCAGCAGCGGGTAGATCGCCAGAATCAACGACTGGATCATGTCGTTGAGCAGGTGCGAGAGGCTGATTGCGCCTAAAACTTTAAAAGAGGTGCGCGACGTCGGCGCGCCCGGAGCGGGCTGGGTTGATTCACTGATTGCCATAAATACCACGTCAATTTGTTATTAGAGATGCAGGGAGTAATTATTATCCGACTAACATACTCGTCCGTGACATTTGAAGAAAGTCGCAATTCTGAAAACTTATTTGTCTATTCTTGTTAGTCACTGTAATTTTTGCCTTTGTCTATTGGTCAGGGAGAGAGAAGATGAAGTTAATGAAGCGGGGCGTCGCGCTGGCGCTTATTGCCGCATGGGGCCTGGCAAGCCTGCCCGCGCAGGCGTATGAAAAAGATAAAACCTATAAAATCACCATTCTGCATACCAACGATCATCACGGTCATTTCTGGCGCAGTGAATACGGCGAGTATGGTCTGTCGGCGCAAAAAACGCTGGTGGACGGCATTCGCAAAGAGGTGGCGGCCCAGGGCGGCAGCGTGTTGCTGCTGTCGGGCGGGGATATTAATACCGGCGTGCCGGAATCGGATTTACAGGATGCTGAACCCGATTTCCGCGGCATGAATTTAATCGGTTACGACGCGATGGCCGTCGGCAACCACGAGTTTGACAATCCGCTGAGCGTGCTGCGCCAGCAGGAGAAATGGTCCAAATTCCCGTTCCTCTCCGCCAATATTTACCAGAAAAGCACCGGAGAACGTCTGTTTAAACCGTGGGCGCTGTTTAAGCGTCAGGATCTCAAAATCGCGGTCATCGGCTTAACCACCGACGATACGGCAAAAATCGGTAACCCTGAGTTCTTCACCGATATCGAATTCCGCAAACCGGCAGACGAAGCGAAGCTGGTGATTCAGGAGCTGCAGCAGAACGAAAAGCCGGACGTGATTATCGCCACTACCCACATGGGACACTACGATAACGGCGAGCACGGCTCCAATGCGCCCGGCGACGTGGAGATGGCGCGCAGCCTGCCAGCGGGCTCGCTGGCGATGATTGTGGGCGGTCACTCGCAGGATCCGGTGTGCATGGCGTCGGAGAACAAAAAGCAGGTGGACTACGTGCCGGGCACGCCGTGTGCGCCAGATCGTCAGAACGGGATCTGGATTGTGCAGGCCCACGAGTGGGGTAAATACGTGGGTCGGGCGGACTTTGAGTTTCGTAACGGTGAGATGAAGCTGGTGCGCTATCAGCTCATCCCGGTGAACCTGAAGAAGAAAGTCACCTACCCCGACGGGAAAAGCGAGCGTGTACTTTACACGCCAGAGATTGCTGAAAACCAGCAGATGCTCTCCCTGCTGACGCCGTTCCAGAACAAGGGCAAGGCGCAGCTGGACGTGAAAATCGGCACGCTGAACGGTCGTCTGGAAGGGGACCGCAGTAAAGTCCGCTTCGTGCAGACCAACATGGGCCATCTGGTGCTGGCGGCGCAGATGGCGCGCACGAATGCGGACTTCGGCGTGATGAGCGGCGGCGGCATTCGTGACTCCATCGAAGGCGGAAACATCACCTATAAAGACGTGCTGAAGGTGCAGCCGTTCGGCAACGTGGTGGTGTATGCGGATATGAGCGGGAAAGAGGTCGTTGACTACCTGACCGCTGTGGCGCAGATGAAGCCGGACTCGGGTGCCTATCCGCAGTTTGCCAACGTCAGCTTTGTGGCGAAGGACGGCAAGCTCAACGATCTCAAAATCAAAGGCGAGCCGGTAGACCCTGCGAAAACCTACCGTCTGGCGACGTTAAGCTTTAACGCCACCGGCGGCGACGGCTATCCGCACATCGATAATAAACCGGGTTACGTAAACACCGGTTTTATCGATGCGGAAGTACTGAAGCAGTACATCGAGCAGAACTCGCCGATTGACGTGAATGCCTATGAGCCGAAAGGTGAGGTGAGCTGGCAGTAGTGTTGTGCGGCCTGATGCCCTCACTCCAACCCTCTCCCACCGGGAGAGGGCGCGAACACAAAAAACGGTAACGCCTGTTACCGTTTTGCTTTTACCTCGTAGCCGCCACCCGGCTTTTTTTACTCCCGGCGGGCAATATCCGCAAACTTCGCGTCCAGCATTTTCGCCAGATCGCCCGCGGCCAGTTCAATATCCAGCCCGCGTTTACCGCCCGAAATATAGATCGTCTCAAATTCCTGCGAAGGCGCATCGATCAGCGTCGGCAGGCGTTTTTTCTGTCCGAGCGGGCTGATCCCGCCCACCAGATAGCCCGTGGTGCGTTGCGCAACCATCGGGTCCGCCATATCCACCTTTTTCGCCCCCAGCGCTTTCGCTACCTTTTTGAGATCGAGCTGTCCGGCAACGGGCGTTACCGCCACGGCGAGATGCTTCATATCGCCATTCACCGCGACCAGCAGCGTTTTATAGACCTGGTCAGCGTTCAGCCCCAGCTTGCGCACCACTTCATCACCAAAGTTGGTTTCGTTCGGATCGTGATCGTAGGTATGGATCCGGAAAGAAATATTGTTTTTTTCGAGTAATTTAACGGCGGGAGTCATAGCTATCCTTCTTACGACAGACAATTCATGCAGCCAGCATACGCCTGACGTTTGTCTAAAAAATAGCACCATCTTGCGCAATAGTGTTGGCAGTGATGGTCACTTTGAGCGACAATCGGCTCAGCCGAAGGTCACTTCGGTATAATAAAAACGATGAAATTCCTCTTTGACGGGCCAATAGAGATATTGGCCATTTTTTTATTTCAACAGCGACGGCAAATTCCCTTCGCCGTATAAATGCAGCGCCCCGACCGCGACCACGTACTCCCCCGCAGGTAAAGCATGCAGCGTCTCTCGCCAGGCTTTGTTGCGCGCATTCATCAGCACATCATAAAGCGATTCACTGAACGTCGACGGTAGCGCCAGCTTACCGTCCGCGGGCGGCGCATCCAGCCACCAGCCAATCATGGTTTGCAGCAGACGCGCGTTGGTGTGCCAGTGGGTCAGGGTATCATCCAGCAGCATCAGACCGTCGTCAGGAAGCTGGCGCAGGAGCGCAATCTGGCTGTCCGTCCCTTCCAGCTCGATGATGGGCATACGGCGCGCCCGCGCCACGTTCAGCAGCTGGTAATCAATGCCGTAGTCACCGCGCAGGCCCAGACGCTGCGCCTGCGTGGCCTGCAGCACCATCGCAATTTGCCACAGCGGCAGGGTGTCAATCATGGAGAGCGACACGCCGGTTTCTGCCGCCACGCGCCTCAGCTCCGCGAGCTGGTCGTCGTTCAGGCGCTCCGCCAGCGGGAGATCGCTTTCAAGCCCGGCAAACGGCGACTCGTGGCCGGAAATGTCGGCCTCGACGACCAGCGCGTCGGCGCGCTTCAGGCGTTTTATCAGACCGGATGGCAGAGGGGACATCCCCTGCGTGCCCATATGGATGCTGCCGACCAGGTGCAGGTGTTGCCCGCCGGGAAGCGAAATATCCAGGCCGGGCCAGGCATAGCGGCGGGGGAAGAGGGCGCGAAACGATGCTTTTATACGATTATACAGACTCATACGCGCTCCATGACCGGAAAGGGTCATGCTAGCGCGTACAAGAACAAGGTTCAATCCTTCGGTTTAAACCGCAGCAGACGGTTGGCGTTGCTCACCACGGTAATGGAGGAGAGTGCCATCGCCGCACCCGCAACCACCGGGTTCAGCAGGGTGCCGGTCAGCGGCCACAAAATGCCGGCAGCAACCGGAATACCGAGCGAGTTATAGATGAACGCCCCCAGCAGGTTCTGCTTCATGTTGCGCAACGTGGCTTTCGAAATGGCCAGGGCGTCGGCAACGCCCATCAGGCTGTGGCGCATCAGCGTAATGGCGGCGGTTTCAATGGCGACATCGCTCCCGCCACCCATGGCTATCCCTACGTCCGCCTGGGCCAGCGCCGGGGCGTCGTTGATGCCGTCGCCCACCATCGCCACCTGGCGACCCTGACTTTGCAGGTTCTTGATGGCGTCCGCTTTGCCGTCCGGCAGCACGCCCGCAATCACCTCATCAATACCGGCCTCTTTCGCGATGGCGTTGGCGGTGGTCGGGTTATCCCCGGTCAGCATCACCAGGCGATAGCCCGCGCGGTGCAGGCGCTGTAAGGCATCCACGCTGTCCTGGCGAAGCGGATCGCGCACGGCCAGCAGCGCGGCGGCTTTGCCATCCACCGCCAGCAGAACCGGGGTGGCGCCTTGAGACGCCTGCGCTTTCAGCTCTTCTTCCAGCGCGGACGTATCAACACCGTTTTCATTCAGCAATGCCTGGTTACCCAGCAGCAGCGCGTGGCCGTCGGCTTCACCGCTGACGCCGAGCCCGCGCAGGGTACGGAAATTGCTGACCTGCGGCAGGGCAGAAGCATTCGCCTTATCGAGAATGGCGCGGGCCAGCGGGTGGCTGGAACCCTGCTCCAGCGCGGCGGCAAGGCGCAGCGCGTCCTCTTGCGCAATGCCAGCGGTACTCACGGCCACTACCTGCGGTTTGCCCTCGGTCAACGTGCCGGTTTTATCAAAGACAATCGTATCCAGGGTGCTCGCCCGCTGCAGGGCATCCGCATCACGGACCAGCACGCCAAACTCGGCGGCACGGCCCACGCCGGAGATAATTGACATCGGCGTCGCCAGGCCAAGAGCGCACGGACAGGCGATGATCAGCACCGTAGTGGCGATGACCAGGGTGTAGACAATCTGCGGTGCCGGGCCGAAGAAATACCAGATCGCCGCGCTCAGCAGCGCAATGCCGACCACTACCGGCACAAAAATGGCCGAGATTTTGTCAGCAAGCTGGCCAATCTCCGGCTTGCTGCTCTGGGCCTGGCGGACCATGCGGATAATACGCGACAGCGTGGTGTGGCTACCGACGGCACTGGCGCGGAACAGCACGCTGCCGTCCTGCACTACCGTACCGGCATGAACCGCATCGCCCTGTGATTTTTGTTGGGGGATCGGCTCCCCGGTCAACATCGCTTCATCCAGCCAGGCGACGCCCTGGGTGATTTCACCGTCGACGGGCACCCGGTCGCCGGTGGTCAGGCGCAGCGTCATGCCCGGCTGTACATCAGCCAGCGGGACGCTTTTTTCCCCATCGTCCGTGACCACGCGGGCCGTCGGCGGGGTTAAATCGAGCAAGCGTTCCAGCGCTTTCGAGGAGCGCTGACGGGCGCGCGCTTCCAGCATGTGGCCCAGGTTAATCAGGCCGATAATCATGGCGCTGGCTTCATAATAGAGATGGCGGGCTTCCATCGGGAACCACTGGGGCCAGACGTTCACGCTCATGGAGTAAAGCCACGCCGCGCCGGTACCGAGCGCAACCAGCGTATCCATCGTCGCCGTGCGGTTTTTCAGGCTCTTCCAGGCGCTGGTATAAAAATGCCCACCTGCAAAGACCATGACCGCAAGGGTAATTAAACCAATCACCAGCCACAGCGTGCGGTTGTCTGCGGTGACCATCATGTTGTCACCCATCATGCCCCACACCATCACCGGAATACCGACCAGCAGGGCGACGATCGCCTGCCAGCGGAAGCGCTTCATGGTGGCAATAGCCGTTTCCTGCTGGCGTTCGCGGCGCTCGGCATCATCTTCGATGGCCTCCGCCCCGTAGCCCGCTTTTTCCACGGCCTGCACTAAATCTGCGGCGGAAGCACTGCCCATCACCAGCGCAGTACGCTCCGCAAGGTTGACCCGTGCCTGTGCGACGCCCGGTACCGCCTGCAGGGCGTTCTGCACGCGGGAGACGCAGCTGGCGCAGCTCATGCCGTTGATCAGCAGCTGTTGGCTGTCATCAATATCATCCGCTGCCGGAAGCTCAGGAGTGGCCGCTGTCAGTGCTTCCGACGGGGATGATGACTCTGCCAGCGGGTTAGCCTTTGGGTGGCTTAATTCCGCCCCATAACCGGCCTGTTTAATGGTATCAATCAGCGCGTCCGCGCTGGCGCTGCCGGTCACGGCGGCATGGTCGATAGTCACTTCAGCGCTTTCAACGTCAGGACGCTGTTCCAGGCTTTCTTTAACGCGTTTGACGCAGTGGCCGCAGGAGAGGCCGTCCAGCGTCAGGTCGATAGTGTGAGACATAACAAAACTCCCGTATAATATATTGGTCAGTTGTTGACCGGAGTAACGCTTTTCGCTAACTGTTATGAAGGTTAAACCTTCCATCAAGGGGAAGGTCAAGGGGGAAATGTGAATATCAGTGACGTGGCAAAAAAAACCGGCTTAACCAGCAAGGCGATCCGCTTTTATGAAGAGAAGGGGCTGGTAACGCCACCGCTGCGCAGTGAAAACGGCTACCGCAGCTACACGCAGCTGCATCTCGATGAGCTGACGCTGCTGCGCCAGGCAAGACAGGTGGGGTTTAACCTGGAAGAGTGCGGCGAGCTGGTTAACCTGTTTAACGATCCGAAGCGCCACAGCGCGGACGTGAAAAAACGCACGCTGGAAAAAGTGGCGGAGATCGAGCGCCACATCATCGAGCTACAGGCGATGCGCGAACAGCTGCTGCAGCTGGCGGAATCCTGTCCGGGTGATGACAGCGCCGACTGCCCGATTATTGATAATCTTGCCGGCTGCTGCCATCGCAAAACCCACGTCTAGCAGGCTTTTACCCGCAGCGTAATCCCTTCCACCGCAATGACCTCAACCTGCGTTCCGGCACTGAGGTCGTCGTCGGCCACCACCGGCCACGAGCTGTCGCCCACGCGCATGTGCCCGCGCCCGTTCACCAGCGCGGCGTCGAGCGTAAAGCGCTTGCCGACAATCTGCTGTCCGCGCTGGTTGAGATGCGCGTCCAGCGGTTTCTGCTCTTTGACCTGACGGTTAAGCCAGCGCCACCACAGCCAGGCGGCAACCAGCGTCAGCACGGCAAACAGCGCGCCCTGCCACGCCCAGCCCAGAGGAAGGATCCAGACCAGCAGGCCCGTAATGACTGCGGCAACACCGCTCCAGAGCAGGTAGCCGTTGCCGCCAAGCATCTCCGCCGCCAGCAATAAGCCACCGAGGCTTAGCCAGAAGGCATGAGGATGTGCAACGATGAGCTCAATCATTTTTTACGCTCGTTTCCGCTGTCTTTGATCAGTTCGGCGATCCCTGCGATAGAGCCCATCAGGCTGCTGGCGTCCAGGGGCATCATCACCACTTTGCTGTTGTTCGCGGAGCCGATCTCTTTCAGCGCATCGGTATATTTTTGCGCCACGAAGTAGTTCACGGCCTGGATATCACCGGCGGCAATCGCCTCGGAGACCATCTGTGTCGCACGGGCTTCCGCTTCTGCGGAACGTTCACGCGCTTCCGCCTGTAAGAACGCGGACTGACGGTCGCCTTCGGCTTTCAGGATCTGCGACTGTTTTTCCCCTTCCGCTTTGAGGATCTCCGCCTGACGGACCCCTTCGGCTTCCAGAATATAGGCACGCTTGGTACGCTCGGCCTTCATCTGCGCGTTCATGGAGGCGATCAGCTCTGCCGGTGGGCGCACGTCGCGGATCTCAATACGGGTGACTTTGATCCCCCACGGGTTCGTTGCCTCATCAACAATGTGCAGCAGGCGGGTATTGATGCTGTCGCGCTGGGAGAGCATTTCGTCCAGCTCCATCGAGCCGAGCACGGTACGGATGTTGGTCATCGTCAGGTTGACGATCGCCAGCTCCAGGTTGCTCACCTCATAGGCCGCTTTCGGCGCATCAATCACCTGAATAAAGCAGACGGCATCAATGGTAACGTTGGCGTTATCTTTGGAGATCACTTCCTGAGAGGGGATATCCAGCACCTGCTCCATCATGTTGATCTTGCGGCCAATCCGGTCCATGAACGGAACAATCAGGCTTAGGCCGGGCTGCAGCGTGTTGGTATAGCGGCCAAAGCGCTCGACGGTCCACTGGTAACCCTGAGGGACAATTTTGACACCTGCGCCCACGATAACCAGCGCGACGAATATAAGGACGGGAACAACGATGAGCATAAAAACCTCCTGTTTTGCATGCTTTGATGAGAAAAAGCGCGTGTTTGCTATTCGTAAGTATATCGGCTAATGGGCTAAAATTCGCCCCGTCCGACGGGCGGGGCAGAGCGTTAGTGGTAGCTGTAGGTAAAGTCAGCGATCAGCGCATCGTCACCCGCATCGGCGATGGCTTTCGACAGGCCGTGATAGAAGGTCTCCAGCCCAATCTCTTCGACCTGGCGCAGCTGCTCGCGGATCGGCGCGCAGAACAGTTCCGCATTGCCCGCGCCCACGCGCTTGTTGTTCGGCGGAAGCTGACCGGTGATCCCTTTGAACCAGGTGCGAACCGCGCCCTTCAGAGAGGTGGGCGCGTCGTTGACGGCGTCGTGTCCCGTCAGAATTTGCAGCGTCGGGAACTGGTCTGCACAGACTGCCGTTTTCATACGCGCATAAAACTGGCTGAAGAGTTCGAAAGACTGCAGATCGGTGACTTTGGGTTTGGTCGTTTTGCCCTGAACGTTGCCTGTCTTTTTCGCCGCGGGCTGCGCGGGCGCCAGATTATTGAGCTGCAGATCGAACAGCAGGTTCGCGTGTTCGCGTCGTTTGCTTACGTCCGGGAAGCGTTCGATAAACGCGCGGATAAATTCCGGCGTCATCAGGTCCGCAAAATCATGGTTGACCAGCCACTGGCCGCGGGCAAACTCACCGGGAGACTGGAACCAGGCCGGAACCTTGCCCGGCTCGAACTCTTTGACATTCCCTCTGCCGTCGATTTCAACGAAGCGAGTGCCGTTATCAAACGCAAAGCGGCAATTCTTCAGCTGAATGACCGGCTTCATCTTCAGCAGGCCCTTAACGAACCGGACAAGCTCTCCCCCGAACACATAAGCCGTAACGGATTCTGAAGCAATGGCAGCAAGAAGCTGATCGATGGTTTTCACGCCGGGTTCAAGTTCAGAAAACTCATAAAAAGTGTGAATATTAGACATTCTTGTACTTCCTTATTGTGTTGCGGGCAGAGCTTAACACCACTTTAACGAATGTTCTAAACCAGGGATACGGAAGTGTCGCTAAGGTCACGGCGTAAACTGTAAAGCGAAAGTGTAAAGCATGTCTAATGAATGCACAGTAAACACAATCGGAAGTCTTGGTGGCGAAAGGGGGCGCTAAAACGCGTTGTGACGAACGTGCGGCACGGATTATGCTAATTACGCTCAGGAGTTACTGGAAAAAATATGAACAACGAAAATGCAGTTTTGCAGATAAAGGACGTCGGCTTTCGTGTCGCAAATAACACGATCCTTCAGCACGTCGGGTTTAACCTTTCCCCCGGTGAGTTCAAGCTGATAACGGGGCCGTCAGGCTGCGGTAAAAGCACCTTACTGAAGATTGTGGCCTCACTGCTGAGCCCAACGGAGGGAACCATTCTGTTTGAAGGGCAGGATATTGCGTCACTTTCCCCGGAAAGCTATCGCCAGCAGGTCTCTTATTGCGTCCAAACGCCCGTGCTTTTTGGCGACACGGTTTTTGATAACCTGATTTTTCCGTGGCAAATCCGCAATAAAACGCCGGAGCCGGAAAAATTCATCGACGATCTGGCCCGTTTTGGCCTGGCGGAGGAGACGCTGACCAAATCCATCAGTGAGCTCTCGGGCGGCGAAAAGCAGCGCGTCTCGCTGATCCGTAATCTGCAGTTCTTACCGAAGGTATTGCTGCTGGATGAGATCACCAGCGCGCTCGATGATACCAACAAACGCAACGTCAACGAGATTATTCATCGTTACGCCCGCGAGCAGAATATTGCCGTGATGTGGGTGACGCACGACTCAAACGAAATTACCCATGCGGATGACGTGATTACGCTCCAGCCGCACGGCGGGAAAATGCAGGAGGCCAACCGTGGGTGAGCATAACATTACCAATGAATCTCTGGCGTTTTCGATGGTGCTGGTGCTGATTGCTATCGTCGTCAGCTACCGGGAAAAGCTGGGCCTGGAAAAAGATATTGTCTGGAGTATCTGCCGCGCGGTGGTACAGCTCGTCATCGTCGGCTATGTGCTGAAGTATATTTTCAACGTCAACCACGCGGTGCTGACGCTGC
>NZ_JADBQK010000018.1:0-16522 GCF_014895885.1 Enterobacter cloacae complex sp. P17RS | reverse complement strand
TAAATATATTGATAAGGCGTTTATCTCGTCATTTATCGCGATTACCACCGGGACGGCGCTCACCCTGGCGGTGCTGGTGCTCTCTGGCTCGATTGAGTTTACGCCGATGCAGGTGATCCCTATCTCCGGGATGATTGCGGGAAACGCTATGGTGGCCGTTGGCCTGTGCTACAACAATCTCGGCCAGCGTTTCAGCAGTGAACAGCAGCAGCTGCAGGAGAAGTTAAGCCTGGGGGCGACGCCAAAAGTGGCTTCAGCGCGGCTGATTCGTGAGAGCATTCGCTCATCGCTGATCCCGACCGTGGATTCTGCCAAAACGGTGGGGCTGGTGAGCCTGCCGGGCATGATGTCGGGGCTGATCTTTGCCGGTATCGATCCGGTAAAAGCGATTAAGTATCAGATCATGGTGACGTTTATGCTGCTTTCCACGGCGAGCCTGTCAACCATCATTGCCTGCTACCTGACCTATCGGAAGTTCTACAACCCGCGCCACCAGCTGGTGGTGACGCAGTTGAAAAAGACGGGGTAATATCCGTTTTTGGAGGCCCGGTAAGCGTTAGCGCCACCGGGCATTTTTTGTTAGTAGAGCAGCGCGTACAACTGACGACGATACTTCGACGCCAGCGCGTCTCCGGTGCCCAGCGCGGCCAGGATCTCCTGGAACATCTTGCGCGCCTGACCGTCTGCGGCAGCCAGATCTTTCTGCAGGTGGCTGAACAGCAGCTCCAGCGCCTCTTCGTTACGTCCCACCTGATGCAGCTGGAGCGCCAGCTGGCTTGCCAGCGCGGCATCCGCCGGGTTGTCGGCCACCTGCTGCTGCAGCTGCTGAATTTCCGGGGTGTCCGCCGCCTGCTTCAGCAGCTCAATCTGCGCCACCAGCCCCTGATAGCGGGTATCCTGATCCTGCATTGGTACCGTCTTGAGCACGGCTTCCGCGTCTTCTGAACGGTGCAGGGCGATCTGCGTTTCCGCCAGCAGCAGGCCGATCTGGCTGTTCTGGTTCGACAGCTGCCACGCCTCTTTCAGCAAAGGCAGCGCCTCGTCGTACTTGCCTTCCTGCATCAGCGCCATCGCTTCCTGAGCTTTCAGCTCTTCTTCGCGCGGCAGCACTTTATCCAGCAGGGCGCGAATCGCCTCTTCCGGCTGGGGGCCCTGGAAGCCATCGACAGGCTGGCCGTTCTGGAACAGATAAACGGTTGGAATGGCGCGCAGACCAAACTGCGACGCCACCATCGGCTCGGCGTCACAGTCCAGTTTCGCCAGAATGAACTGACCGTTGTACTGCGCGGCAAGGCTTTCCAGCACCGGCGTCAGCTGCAGACAGTGCTGGCTGCGCTCAGACCAGAAGTAGAACAGCACCGGTTTAGCCATCGACTGTTCGAGGACCTGTTGCAGGTTTGCTTCTGTAATATTGACGATATTCTGTACGGACATGCGGCTTTCTCTTTTGTCGGTTTACTCTTTACATGGGGATGAGCGTCGTCGCTTCAACTCAGCCGTGCAAAATTTTGTCCATTATCCTGCCCGGCAGCAGGCGCTTTAACCAGCCGACGGCATGGGTGACCAGCGTCACCGGATAGCGCATTTTGGGATGCTCGCTCTCAAAAGCATGGCGCACTTTGGCAACCACCGCCTCTGGCCCGAGGGTAAAACGTGCGGCGATGCCGGGGTTTTCGACCGGCTTGTCCGCCTGGGTCTGGTTCACGTTTTCGGTAAAGCGGGTACGGATCGGGCCGGGTTCAATCAGGCTGACCTTGATGCCGCTGTGGCGCAGCTCCATGCGCAGGGCGTCGGACCAGGCTTCCAGCGCATATTTGCTGGCGGCGTAGGCGCCGCGGCCCGGGGTGGAAATCAGCCCCATCACTGACGATGTCATCACGATGCGCCCTTCGCCGTGCGGCAGCATGGCCGGGAGCAGACGCATGGTGAGCTGATGGACGCCAAAGAAATTGGTTGAAAACTGCTTCTCCAGCGTTTCGCGCGAGAGCGTATCCAGCGGGCCATACACGCCGTAACCGGCATTATTAAAGAGACCGTACAGACGGCCTTCGGTCAGGGCTATCACCTCGTCGGCGGCGCGTTCAACGCTCTCCGGCGAGTCCATATCCAGCTGTATGCCGGTAAAGCCCAGCCCGTTCATGCGCTCGACATCGTCAGGCTTGCGGCACGCTGCCAGCACCCTGAATCCCTGGCGCTTTAGTTCAAGCGCGCTCTCAAGGCCGATTCCGCTGGAACATCCTGTAATTAAGACCGATTTTTGCATAACTTTACCTGTCAGGAACTCCGCTGAATTACGAGTCATGTTTAACTAAAGGAGCCAGCCGCGTTGCCATCCAGTCGGCAATAAACGGCTGCGCATCGCGATTGGGGTGGATACCGTCGTCCTGCATCCACTGGGGTTTGAGATAGACCTCTTCCATGAAAAATGGCAGGAGCGGAATATCAAACTCTTTGGCAAGCTTAGGGTAGATCGCGCTAAAGGCCTCATTATACCGACGACCGTAGTTGGCGGGCAGGCGAATTTGCATCAGCAGCGGCTGGGCGTTTGCCGCCTTGATGTCCCGCAAAATGGTGCGCAGCGTTTGCTCGGTTTGCTGCGGCTGGAAGCCACGCAGGCCGTCATTACCGCCAAGCTCAACCAGCACCCAGCGCGGCTGATGCTGCTTAAGCAGCGCAGGCAGGCGCGACAGACCCTGCTGCGAGGTATCGCCGCTGATGCTGCCGTTGATAACGGTCGTCTTGCTTTGCCATTTGTCATTGAGCAGAGCCGGCCAGGCCGCGCTGGCCGCCATGCGGTAGCCCGCGCTCAGGCTGTCGCCAAGAATCAGTAACGTGTCCGCTGCCGCCGCGCGGAAGGTCATCAGCATCAAAAACAGGAAGGGCAAATGCCAGCGGAAAACAGTGTTGAAGTTCATCGTCTTAAGAAGTCCGTCGGTCAGGGGGAGCAGGAGCTTTCAATCCTTACCGGAGTTGAACTCGTTGTCAAACGCGCCGAAACCATCGCGCTGATTGGCGAATCCGGTTCCGGCAAGTCTACGCTGCTGGCGATTCTGGCCGGTCTGGACGACGGCAGCAGCGGCGAAGTCCACCTGGTCGGGCAACCGCTGCACCAGCTTGATGAAGAGGCGCGAGCCGCGCTGCGCGCGCGGCATATCGGTTTTGTCTTTCAGTCCTTTATGCTGATCCCGACCCTGAACGCGCTGGAAAACGTCGAGCTCCCGGCGCTGCTGCGCGGCGAAAAGAGTCGCGAAAGCCGCACGCATGCGAAGGCGCTGCTGGAACAGCTCGGCCTGGGTAAGCGCCTCGACCATCTTCCGGCACAGCTTTCCGGCGGCGAGCAGCAGCGCGTGGCGCTGGCGCGGGCGTTTAACGGCCGCCCGGAAGTGCTGTTTGCCGATGAACCCACCGGCAACCTTGACCGTAAAACCGGGGATAAAATTGCTGATCTGCTGTTTTCGCTTAACCGCGAACATGGCACCACGCTGATCCTCGTGACCCACGATCCGCAGCTGGCCGCCCGCTGCGACCGCCGCCTGAGGCTGGTGAACGGTATTCTTCAGGAGGAAGCATGATCGCCCGCTGGTTCTGGCGCGAATGGCGCTCGCCCTCGCTGCTGATTGTCTGGCTGGCGTTAAGCCTGGCGGTGGCCTGCGTGCTGGCGCTCGGCAGCGTCAGCGACCGTATGGAAAAAGGGCTCAGCCAGCAGAGCCGCGAATTTATGGCCGGGGACCGGGCGCTGCAAAGCTCGCGTCCTGTGCCGCCTGGCTGGATTGAGGAAGCGCGCAAGGAAGGGCTAAAGGTGGGGGAGCAGCTCACCTTCCAGACCATGACCTTCGCGGGGGACACCCCGCAGCTCGCCAGCGTGAAGGCCGTGGACGACATCTACCCGATGTACGGGGAATTACAAACCAGTCCGCCGGGGCTAAAGCCGACGCCCGGCACGGTGCTGCTGGCATCGCGCCTGATGGCACTTCTCAACCTGAAGCCCGGCGACAGTATTGACGTTGGCGATGCCACGCTGAAAATCGCCGGGGAAGTGGTGCAGGAGCCCGACTCCGGCTTTAACCCGTTCCAGCTCGCGCCGCGCCTGCTGATGAACACCGCCGATGTCGCGAAAACCAACGCCGTCCAGCCGGGAAGCCGCGTCACCTGGCGCTACAAGTTTGGCGGCACGCCCGCGCAGCTGGAGGCGTATGAAAAATGGCTTCTGCCGCAGCTCAAGCCGGAACACCGCTGGTACGGGCTGGAGCAGGACGAAGGGGCGCTCGGCAAATCCCTCGAACGTTCCCAACAGTTCCTGCTGCTGTCGGCGCTGTTAACCCTGCTGCTGGCGGTGGCGGCGGTTGCCGTGGCGATGGGGCACTACTGCCGCAGCCGCTACGACCTGGTGGCGATCCTTAAAACCCTCGGCGCGGGGCGGGCGCAGCTGCGCAAGCTGATCGTCGGCCAGTGGCTGATGCTGCTGGCCCTCTCTGCGCTCACTGGCGGAATAATAGGCCTGCTGTTTGAAAAACTGCTGATGGTGATGCTGAAACCGGTGCTGCCGGCCGCTTTGCCCCCGGCAAGCCTCTGGCCGTGGCTGTGGGCGATGGGCGCGATGACGGTGATCTCGGTGCTGGTGGGGCTGCGCCCGTACCGCCTGCTGCTCGCGACGCAGCCGCTGCGGGTGCTGCGCAATGATGTGGTGGCGAACGTCTGGCCGCTGAAGTTCTATCTTCCGGCGATTATTGCTGTTGCGGTCGGGCTGCTGGCCTGGCTGATGGGCGGCAGCACCCTGCTGTGGGCCGTGCTGGCCGGCGCGGTGGTACTGGCGCTGCTGTGCGGCGTGCTGGGCTGGATACTGCTCAACGTCCTGAAAAGGCTGACGGTAAAATCCCTGCCGGTGCGGCTGGCGGTCAACCGCCTGCTGCATCAGCCCTGGTCAACGCTCAGCCAGCTGTCGGCCTTTTCGCTGTCGTTTATGCTGCTGGCGCTGCTTCTTGTGCTTCGCGGGGATCTGCTGGATCGCTGGCAGCAGCAGCTTCCGCCGGAAAGCCCGAACTATTTCCTGATCAACATCGCACCGGAACAGGTGACGCCGCTGAAGGGCTTCCTGTCGGAGCATCACATTATTCCCGAGTCGTTCTATCCCATCGTCCGCGCGCGTCTGACGCAGATCAACGGTCAGTCAACTGAGGGGAACAAGGACGAGTCGCTTAACCGCGAACTCAACCTGACCTGGCAGGAGAAACGTCCCGACCATAACCCGATTACCGCCGGTAGCTGGCCGCCGAAAGCGGGAGAGGTGTCGATGGAAGAGGGGCTGGCGACGCGCCTGAACGTGAAGCTCGGGGACAGCGTGACCTTCACCGGTGATACCCAGGATTTTACCGCCAAAGTCACCAGCCTCCGTAAAGTGGACTGGGAAAGCCTGCGGCCAAACTTCTTCTTCATCTTCCCGCCGGGCGCGCTGGACGGGCAGCCGCAGAGCTGGCTGACCAGCTTCCGCTGGGAAAACGGCAACGGCATGCTGACGCAGCTTAACCGGGAGTTCCCGACGGTGAGCCTGCTGGATATTGGCGCGATCCTCAAACAGGTCGGGCAGGTGCTGGAGCAGGTGAGCCGCGCGCTGGAGGTGATGGTGGTGCTGGTGACAATCTGCGGCATATTGCTGCTGCTGGCTCAGGTGCAGGTGGGCATGCGCCAGCGTCATCAGGAACTGATAGTCTACCGCACGCTCGGCGCGGGTAAGCGGCTGCTGCGGGCGACGCTCTGGAGCGAGTTTGCGCTGCTTGGGCTGGTGGCGGGTCTGGTCGCGGCGATTGGCGCGGAGACGGCGCTGGCGGTGCTGCAGACAAAGGTCTTCGACTTCCCGTGGGAGCCTGACTGGCGTCTCTGGCTAGTACTCCCTCTCTGCGGCGCGGTGCTGCTCTCCCTCTGCGGGGGCTGGCTCGGGGCGCGATTGTTAAAGGGCAAGGCCCTGTTCCGGCAGTTTGTGAATTGATTTGGCATGGTAATAATTACGCACCGGTTTTTATGCCGGTGCGTAATGCTTAAATAGCACAAAGTGATAATGCCAACGCATTTAGTAGCACAAAACATTAAAAACCCGCCCACACAGCCCGAAAATTTCCGGTTAATATTCACCAGCTAAATATTTAGCAGCGTGTCTATTAAGGAAAAATAATGACTATAAAAAAATCAGCGCTGGCGGCAACGATCGGCGCGGCAGTGGCATTGACTACTTTTGCATCTCAGGCAGAAATCACCGTACTTAAGCAGGATCCTCAGGCGGGTAACCCGCTGAGCCGCCTGAACTTCACCGTTGGCGGCAGTATTCGTCCTCAGTTCCAGAACATGACCGGCGATGACGGCAAAAACGGCTACAAGCGTAACGGCTTTGACGGCGGTACCCGCTTCCGTTTCGCGGCTGATTACTACCTGTTTGACGACATCAGCTGGATCAGCTACTACGAGCTGGGGGTGAACATTCCGGCGCAGTTTAACTGGGATAACCACTACGCCGACGGCGCGCACGACACCTCACGCCGTATGCTCTACACCGGCCTGAAGAGCGATACCTGGGGTACGCTGACCTTCGGCCAGCAGAACAGCGTGTACTACGATGTGGTGGGCGCGAAAACCGATATCTGGGACTACGACATGATCGGCCAGGCGCCGGGTAACGGGATCAATGGCGACTACGACGGCTCTTACCGTTCACGCCAGATGCTGAAATATAAGAAAACCGTGGGCGATGCGGACATCTATGCATCCTACCTGTTTGAAGACAGCGAATACCTGCCGGGCAACGGCCTGCGCTACAAGCGTAAAGGCGGCGGCTCACTGGGTATCGATTACCACCTGACCACCGATCTGACCTGGGGCGCTGCGTGGAACTACACCCGCGCGGACATGCGTAACCCGGACAACGGCGACAGCAAATCCTACGACCAGAATATTGTCGGTACCGCGCTGAGCTGGACGCCGGACAACTGGACCTTCTCCGCTGGCGGCGGCTGGTACCAGAACTTCCTGACCACCAAAAAAGTGTCTGTTAACGACTACTTTGCGGGCGACGCGTGGGGTATTGAATACTTCGCAGGGTACAAATTCCCAATCGGTCAGTACGCGGTGAAATCCATCCAGCCTTACTTCATGGGTGACCGCATCGAGTACGTGAACGGCCGTAACTACCAGCGCATCGACAACGGCGTGGGTATCAGCTTCCAGCTGGATTACGGTTTCCGCGTGGATTACGAACACGTGTTCACCTCCAGCACCGACAACCTGGGCGACATGAACCTGGTGCGTCTGCGTTACGACTTCTAAGGTGTCATGTAGGGTGCGGCCTGATGCCCTCACCCTGACCCTCTCCCACGGGGAGAGGGAAAAAACATTAAAAACGGCAACCCAGGTTGCCGTTTTGCTTTTACCTCGCCACCCGGCTTTTTTTAGCGATTAAGCCACTCGGCAATTTCTGCGAACGTCCCGCGATAGACAATCTTCTCCGCTTTCTTCTCCAGCTGATAGCCGTACATCGGGTCGTAATAGTCCTTCAGCAGCGGTACAAGCCAGCTGAAGTGCGCGTCGGTGCTGCCCGTTCGCTGTTGTTCGGCAAGAGCCGCGTCCAGCAGCGCCGTAAATTCCGCAAAACGCTGTAGCCCAAGCCGACGGCGAATGGCAAACAGGCCGTGGTGCAGGTACTCGCTGTACTCCTTCCAGCCCGCCTCCTCACCGTACGCGGCAGAAAAATCCGCCCACATGTGGTCAAAATACTCTTCGCGCAGGCGCTCAAGTCGGGTTTCAAACGGGTCTTCGACGACAACGATAGGGGCGTCAACCATGCGGTCGCGCAGGCACTCCGGCAGGTGGTTGGAGCCAATCATCCGGCCCTCGTCCTCCAGCACCCAGCGCGCGGCGTCTTTTTTCAATAGCTCAACCGCAAGGTGATTCTCGAAGCTCGCCTGGGAAAGCTGCGGCGTAAGCGTGCGGCCAAACGACGAGCCGCGATGGTGCGCCAGCCCTTCCAGATCGATGCCCTGTGCGTGCTGCTTCACCAGCAGCGTTTTACCGTTGCCGGTACAGCCGCCAATAAGCACCATCGGCTTTTGCGACTGCTCAATGGTGACCTGAATCGCCGTCTGGCGCAGGGCCTTATAGCCGCCGCGGATCAGCGGGTAGTCGATGCCAGCTTCTTTCAGCCAGGCCTGAGAGATATGCGAGCGCTGACCGCCGCGCGCGCAGCAGAGATAGCCTTCGGGGTGCGCAAGGCTGGCTTCGCGCCAGGCGTTAATGCGCGCCTCCCGCGTCTCGCCGCTCACCAGGCTATGGCCGAGCGCCAGCGCGGCGTCGGGTCCCTGGCGCTTATAGCAGGTACCGACGGCGGCACGCTCGTCGTCGTTCATTAAGGGCAGGTTGAGTGCGGCGGGCATCGCACCCTGGGCAAATTCGATCGGCGCGCGAACGTCGATTAAAGGGGTATCAGACGCGAGGATCGCGCGATAGTCCGTTCCATCGTTCATGGTGATTCCAGAAGAAAACTCAGCAGCAATGGGCGGGGATTGTACGCCGGGGAAGGGGAAGGTCAACTCCCCGGCGCAGATGTCTTACTTGAGCTTTGACTGTGCCCAGACAATTCCGCTCGCGTATTCTGGCGGCAGGAGAGGAACGATCGCCTCCAGGGTGGCGCTCAGGCGGTCGGTATCGCTGTCGTTCAGGTTGAGATGACCCACTTTACGACCCGCGCGAACCTCTTTGTCATACCAGTGCAGATGCACCAGCGGCAGCTTCAGCCAGTCGTAGTTCAGATCGGTCCCGATCAGGTTGATCATCACCGACGGGCTGTTAACAACGGGCTGTGGCAGCGGCAGGTCGGTGATGGCGCGCAGGTGCAGTTCGAACTGGCTGATGGAGGCGCCGTTTTGCGTCCAGTGGCCGCTGTTGTGCACGCGCGGCGCCAGCTCGTTGATCAGCAGGCCCGACGGCGTGACGAAGCACTCCATCGCCATCACGCCTACGTAGCCCAGCTCGTGCATGATGGCAGAAAGCATCTCTTCCGCCTGCGCCTGCTGGTCGGCATTGGCGTGCGGGAAGGCGACGCTGGTGCGCAGAATGCCGTCCTGATGCAGGTTATGCGTCAGCGGGTAAAACACCGTGCGGCCATCGTGCCCGCGGGCGCCTACCAGCGACACTTCGCCGCTGAAGTTGATGCCCTGCTCAACGATGCACTCGCCGTAGCAGTCGTCCGGCAGCTCGGCGGTGTCGCCTGCACGCAGGCGCCACTGGCCGCGGCCGTCGTAGCCACCCACGCGGCGCTTCACGATCGCCAGTTCGCCCAGCATGGCGAAGACGTCGTTCCACTCGCTTTTATCAGACAACAGCTGCCACGGGGCGGTTGCGAGGCCCAGCTTGTCGAACAGCTGCTTCTGCGTCAGACGGTCGGCAATGATCGGGAACACGTCGCGGTTCACAAAGGCGTTATGGCGCGCCAGCTCGCGGGTCAGGGCGGTTTCCGGCCAGCGTTCAATTTCGGCGGTGATCACGCTCTGATGGAACGGCACCGCTTCCGGCTCGGCGTCCAGCCCGACGGGCCAGACGGCAATCCCCAACGGTTCGCCAGCCTGACGCAGCATGCGGCCCAGCTGGCCGTTGCCGAGGACGCAAACCTGCTTCATGCCGCACCCCGCGGGTCCGGGTTATCCAGCACCTCGTCGGTCTGGGCTTTACGCCACTCCGCCAGGCGCTGGTGTAAATCTTTGTCGTGCGTTGCAAGAATTTGCGCGGCCAGCAGGGCGGCGTTCGCCGCGCCCGCTTTGCCAATTGCCAGCGTACCGACGGGAATACCGCGCGGCATCTGGACGATGGAGTAGAGGCTATCGACACCGCTTAACGCGGCGCTTTGTACCGGGACGCCCAGAACCGGCACCAGGGTTTTGGCGGCAATCATGCCCGGCAGATGTGCTGCGCCGCCCGCACCGGCAATAATCACCTCATACCCGTTCTCTTCGGCGCTTTCGGCGAAGCTGAACAGTTTGTCCGGTGTACGGTGTGCGGAAACCACTTCAACGTGGTGCGGAACATTCAGGATTTCAAAGATTTCGGCGGCGAACTGCATGGTAGCCCAGTCGCTTTTGGACCCCATCACGATGGCGACACGCGCCGGATTATTGCGGGAAGACATGCGTCTTAAAACTCCTGTGGTGCGAAACACACTGCTTTCGAGGGCACAGAGAATAGCATGTTATACGGGCAAGGAAAACGGTTGCGTGGCTGAGAAACAAGCGAAACGACGAGAAAACGTTAAAACGGAAAAGCGATCAGTTCGACACCGTCGGGAGTGACTTTGACCATCGAACCCTCAGTATGCCATGCGCCCAATACCACGCGATGGGCCGGTTCACCGTTGGCGCTCAGAGAATGCACGTCAGGGCGATGGGTATGACCGTGGATCAGCCACTGAACGCCATGCTTTTCCATCACGCTCACCACAGCTTGCGGGTTGACGTCCATGATGGTCAGGGATTTGCTGCTGTTGGCGGCTTTGCTGCCCGCACGCATTCTGGCGGCGATGCGGTTGCGGATAAACAGCGGCAGGGCAAGGAACACCTTCTGAATCCACGGGGTGTGGACCTTGGCGCGAAACGCCAGATAGCCGGTATCGTCGGTGCAGAGCGTGTCGCCGTGCATGATCAGCACCTTGCGGCCATAGAGATCGAGCACCTGTTCTTCCGGCAGCAGCGTCATACCGCTTTCGCGGGCATAGCGCTTGCCGAGCAGGAAATCACGGTTGCCGTGAATGAAGTAGCAGGGGACGCCGGAATCTACCAGCGTTTTAATGGCGGCAGCCATTTCACGATGCAGCGGGTTAGGATCGTCGTCGCCAATCCAGGCTTCAAACAGATCGCCCAGGATGTACAGCGCATCGGCGCTTTTCGCTTCACCGCGTAAAAAACGCAGAAAACCGGCGGTTATCGCCGGTTCTTCTGTTTGCAGATGCAGATCCGCAATAAAGAGTGTCGCCACGAATTACTCGCTGACGGTCACGCTTGTAATCACAACGTCTTCTTTAGGAACGTCCTGGTGCATGCCGCTGCGACCGGTAGAGACGGCTTTGATCTTGTCGACCACGTCCATACCTTCAACCACTTCTGCGAACACGCAGTAGCCCCAACCCTGCAGGCTTTCGCCGGAGAAGTTCAGGAAGTCGTTGTCCGCTACGTTGATGAAGAACTGCGCGGTGGCAGAGTGTGGTGCCTGAGTACGGGCCATTGCCAGCGTACCGCGGGTGTTTTTCAGGCCGTTGTTCGCTTCGTTTTTGATCGCCTCTTTGGTCTCTTTCTGGCACATGCCAGGCTCGAAACCGCCGCCCTGGATCATAAAGCCGTTGATCACGCGGTGGAAAATAGTGTTGTTGTAGAAACCTTCGCGGCAGTAGTCCAGGAAGTTTTTAACTGTTTCAGGCGCTTTGTCATCAAAGGTCTTGATTACGATATCGCCATGATTAGTGTGGAAAGTAACCATTTTTGCATCCTGTTCCGTTATTGTGGTACGTCGACCCGCCTTCGGGTCATATATAGGGGCTTGTTATAGCATAACCACAGGACGCGATCACCTTGCATTGTGTGCTGATCCTATTCCGAATTATGGGTATTATATGGAACAAACAACTCACACACGTGTTTACATGGAATCTTCGATGTTAAAAATCTTTAATACAATGACGCGCCAGAAAGAGGAATTTAAACCTATCCATGCCGGGGAAGTCGGCATGTACGTGTGTGGTATTACGGTTTACGATCTCTGTCATATCGGCCATGGCCGTACCTTTGTCGCGTTCGACGTGGTCTCTCGCTACCTGCGCTTCCTGGGCTATAACCTGAAGTACGTGCGTAACATCACCGACATCGACGACAAAATCATCAAGCGCGCTAATGAAAACGGCGAAAGCTTTGTTGCGCTGGTGGATCGCATGATTGTTGAGATGCACAAAGATTTTGATGCCCTCAATATTCTGCGTCCGGACAGCGAGCCGCGTGCGACCCACCATATCCACGAAATTATCGAGATCACCGAAAAGCTGATCGAACGCGGTCATGCGTACGTAGCGGAAAACGGCGACGTGATGTTCTCCGTGCCGACGGACCCAACCTACGGCGCGCTTTCCCGTCAGGATCTGGACCAGCTGCAGGCCGGCGCGCGCGTGGACGTGGTTGACGTGAAGCGTAACCCGATGGACTTCGTGCTGTGGAAGATGTCCAAAGAGGGTGAACCGAGCTGGCCATCCCCGTGGGGCGAAGGCCGTCCGGGCTGGCACATTGAATGTTCAGCGATGAACTGCAAGCAGCTGGGCAACCATTTCGACATTCACGGCGGCGGTTCGGATCTGATGTTCCCGCACCACGAAAACGAAATTGCGCAGTCCACCTGCGCCCACGGCGGCGAGTACGTTAACTACTGGATGCACTCCGGGATGGTGATGGTTGACCGCGAGAAGATGTCGAAATCGCTGGGCAACTTCTTCACCGTGCGCGACGTGCTGAAGTATTACGACGCGGAAACCGTGCGCTACTTCCTGATGTCTGGCCACTATCGTAGCCAGCTGAACTACAGCGAAGAGAACCTGAAGCAGGCGCGCTCGGCGCTGGAGCGTCTGTACACCGCGCTGCGTGGCACCGACAAATCTGTGCCTGCGGCGGGCGGCGAAGCGTTCGAAGCGCGCTTCGTTGAGGTGATGAACGATGATTTCAACACCCCGGAAGCCTACTCCGTACTGTTCGACATGGCGCGCGAAGTGAACCGCCTGAAGTCAGAGGACATGGCAGCGGCGAATGCGCTGGCATCTCATCTGCGTAAGCTCTCTTCCGTGCTCGGCCTGCTGGAGCAGGAGCCGGACGCGTTCCTGCAGAGCGGCGCGCAGGCGGACGACGGTGAAGTGGCGGAAATTGAAGCGCTGATCAAGGCGCGTCTGGAAGCGCGTCAGGCGAAGGACTGGGCGGCGGCAGATGCGGCGCGTAACCGTCTGACCGAGATGGGCATTATTCTGGAAGACGGCCCGCAGGGGACGACCTGGCGTCGTAAGTAAGTCTGTAACGCCCGGTGGCGCTAACGCTTACCGGGCCTACTTTTACCTTCTTTTCCACCACAACATCCCTATCAGCACCACCCCCGGCAGCCACACCCACAGCAGTTCCGAGATAATGACCTCATGCCCGTACGGCGTGGCGTAGCGCGACAGCGCAAACGGCGCGACCTTGATCACCTGCCACGGCGCAAAGAAGCGCTCGTCTGACCACGGCCACAGCCAGCCGACGCCTTTTCCGCCGGTGGTAACGGAATCCAGCAGGCTGTGCGACAGCAGTGAAACGGTTAAGAACAGCCAGCAGCGCGTCAGGCTGGCCCGGAACCATCGTCGGCCAATCAGCACGCAGAGTATCGGTACCGCAAAGGCAAACAGCAGCGAATGGGTAAAGCCGCGGTGGCCGAAAATATTCCCGTAGGCGACGCCGAATTTGAACGCCAGCACGTCGGCGTCCGGCAGCATGGCGAGCACGATCCCGGCAAACAGCAGGCGGGGAGGGATGACTTTCGTTCCCAGACCTAAGCCCAGGCAAAGGGGAACAGCAGCGTGAGTGATAACGGTAGGCATTGCAATTATCCATGGCAAATCACAGCAATATAGCAGCGAATCCGCTGCAGCAAACCTGTGTCAAATTCTGATTTTACGCCGACTCGCGGGCGATAAGCTGCCCGGACAGCGTAATGCGCTGGGTTTGCAGATCCGGCTCCTTCAGCTTGCGGATAATCAGCCCCGCCGCCTGTCGTCCGGTTTCATCGCTGGCCGAAGAGACGTAGGTGAAGGAAGGGGAGGTGAGGTTGACGTGGAGCATATCTTCAAAACCGATCAGCGCCACCTGCTGGGTCAGGAACACGTCTTTCCCCACGGTGCGGCCCACCTGATGAATGCCGGAAATGGAGCCGATCATCGCATCCGGGGAGTGGCAAAGCAGGGCGGTGATGGAGCTGTTTTTCTCCAGCAGCTGGCGCGTTGCCATCGCGGCGGCCTGGGTGTCGTCGCTGCAGGCCGGTGAATAATCATCGCGCCAGACCAGCCCGTTTTGCGTCATCGCGCTGCGAAAGCCGAGCAGGCGCTGCTCGCGGATAAGACAGCCCTCGCGCCCGCCAATGTAGGCGATCGTGCGGTGTCCGCGTTCGATAAGATAGCGTGCGGCAAGGTTCGCCGCCTGGCGATTATCGCGCATGACCAGATTGCATTTTTCGTCCAGCAGAGGCTGCGAGACCGCCACCAGCGGCAGCGGGCACTGGCGGATCTGCTCCGGTAAAGCGGCGTTACGGGTGTCAGACGCCAGATAAATAACGCCCGCGACGCCCTGCTGCTTAAACGACAGCAGGGTCCGTTCCAGATGTTCCTGGTCGTTCAGCGGCTGGCCGAGAAACACCATATAACCCTGCTTCTCCAGCTCCTGAACGATGCTCGCCATCACCTTGATGGAAAAGCTGTCGCTGAAGTCGCGCAGGATCAGGCCGATAAGATTGGAGGTGTTGGCGCGGAGGTTGGCAGCGGCAACGTTATGAACATAGCCCAGCGTCGTGATGGCGGCATTGACCTTCTCGATCGTCGCCTCTGAGATTTTCCCTTTCTGACGTAGCACCAGCGACACGGTAGAGACCGAGACGCCCGCGTGCTTTGCGACATCAATGATGCTGACTTTCTTCAAAACCGCTCCCTGAAATTTACCGATTATCAGCCGGATAAGACACGTTTCCCAGCGTACAGGAGACGTGTCGTTCAGGCATCTTATTATTTGCCGATCATGGTGGACATGGTCTGGGCGATAAACTGTGCTCTGGCACCGAAAATCACCTGGATCCCGTTGTCGCCGACGAAGACCACGCCGCGCGCGCCAAGCCCGTTCAGTCCGTCCCTGTCCACCGCATCGCTCTTCGCCACTTCCAGACGCAGGCGGGTGATGCAGGAGCCGACGGAGTCAATGTTCTGCGCGCCGCCCAGCAGACCGATGATTTCGGTGGCAAGTTCGGAATCGGACTTGTCATTCGCGCTGGCGGTCACCTCCGTACGGCCCGGCGTTTTCACATCGAAGCGACGGATCACGAAGCGGAACGTGAAGTAGTAAATCAGCGCCATCGGAATGCCGATGATAATGGCACTCAGGAAGTTGGTCTGATAGCCGTTAAACGACGGCAGGATCCCGAACGACAGGTAGTCGATAAAGCCCGCCGAGAACGATTTGGCGATATGCGCGTGCAGCAGGTACATAGTCATGTACGCCAGGCCCGCCATGATGGCGTTGAAGACGTACAGAATCGGCGCCACGAAGATAAAGGTGAACTCTACCGGCTCGGTGATCCCCGTCAGGAAGCAGGTGAGGGCAGCGGAGAAGAGAATACCGGCCGCGATTTTCTTATTCTTCGTATGCGCTTCGTGGTACATCGCCAGGCATGCCGCAGGCAGCGCGAACAGCATCAGCGGGAACTCGCCCTGCATGAACTTACCGGCGTTCTGGTAGGTGTCGCTGCTGAAGGATTTCACCCCCTCTTCGAGCATCTTGAACCAGATGGTCTGGTCGCCGTGGATCACCTGGCCCGCCTGGGTGGTGTAATCCCCGAACGAATACCAGAAGGACGGATACCAGATGTGGTGCAGGCCGAGCGGGATCAGCGCGCGCTCCACCAGCCCGAAGATAAAGGTTGATGCCGCCTGGTTATCACCGTTTACGATCACGGAGAGCGCGTCGATACCGGCCTGAATATGCTGCCAGACGTACGGTAGCAGCAGCCCCATCAGGAAAGAGAGGAACGCCGTGGCGATCGCCACAAAGCGCTTCCCGGAGAAGAAGCCGAGGAACTCCGGCAGCTGCATGGTGTGGAAGCGGTTGTAGCACCAGGCTGCGAGAATGCCGCAGATAAGCCCGCCGAAGACGCCCATCTGCAGCGTCGGGATGCCGACCACCATGGCATATTTTCCGCCCTGAGAGGCCATTTCCGGCGTAATGCTTAATACGGTACTGATGGTGATGTTAGTGACAAACACCGACACCGCCGCCGAGAGTGCTGCAATGCCGGATTCCGAGGCCAGACCGACAGCAGAGCCGATGGCAAACAGCATCGGCAGGTTATCAAAGATAACCCCGCCGGCGTTCATCATCAGCGGCAGGTGGAACTTATCGCCGAAGGCCAGCAGGAGGCCCGCAGCGGGAAGCAGTGAAATTGGCAGCATTAAGGCGCGACCAATCATCGATAACTTAGACAGCGATTTAACAAACCCTGATATCAGACTCATGCTGATTTCCCCCGAGTAGCGCTTTTTAAGCGCTGTTATTGTAAGTAGAACGTTTTAGTAGAACGTTCTACTTATCGTGGGGAAAGAGTGAAAAACGCGCAACTGAAATCTCACCTTTCAACAGATGAAATAGTGATTATTTGAAGTTGATCGATAAATAACCGTGATGGATATGGGGGGATTTTTGATCCCCTCTCCCCTTTGGGGTGTACAGTCCGGGGA
>NZ_JADBQK010000017.1:0-88258 GCF_014895885.1 Enterobacter cloacae complex sp. P17RS | reverse complement strand
GACTGTACAGTGGGAGAGGGCCGGGGTGAGGGCATCATGCTGCACCGCACAATTCATCCCAAACGCTTCTCCCACCCGCTCTCCTGCGCCGTAAACCCTAACGCCTGCATAAACGCTGCCATCACGCCGCGGTCTTCCACGCCCACGTCGGCCATCCACCATGAGTTTACGTTCAGGTTTTCGCGGATCACTTCTTCAATTAAATACTGTCCCACACCGCGACGACGGGTCACGTCACGCACGCGCAGCGAGTCCAGCGCTCCCTCCGTGCCGCTCAGGGTCACGCGAACCGCGGCCAGCAGGCGCTCGTTGAAGCGCGCGGCATAAATGCGATGGTTCTCGTCGACATGCAGCGACGAAGGGGAATATTCCGGCCAGATCTTGCCCAGGTCGATATGATCCTGGTCGCTAAAGGTCACCAGACGCACGATAGTCAGTTTCATTAGCAGCTTGTCCAAATCAAATTGAGTAGAGGCAGTGTACTCAATTTATTCACTCAGCGGCTTCCTCTTTTTATTCTCATTAATCAGGTGATTAGTTTTTTAGCAATGCAATGGGCAGTGTGAAAACACATGGATCGAAAAATAAGCAGAATTTTAACCTGAATGGCAGCGATTTATTCGGCGCTTTGTACCGTTATTTTATGCTGCAAACTGCACTTTTATTTGTTTATCTCTGCCTGATTTCAGAATATTATCTTTCCTTAATCGCCTGAAAAATAGAGATTTTAGTCTGGTTTTTGACAAAGAACTGCGCTAAACCATTAAAGGCACTGGTAAAAATAGCGTTGTTCATTAAAAGTACAGAATGCTTTTTAACCATAATAAAACAAAATATAAACACGACATCACGAATGGGGATTCTGAGATGAAAAGGAACGCGAAGACATTTATCGCGGGAATGGTTGCACTGGCGATCTCGCATGCGGCCATGGCGGAAGAGATTAAAGTTGCGGTAGTCGGTGCGATGTCCGGCCCTGTTGCCCAGTGGGGTGACATGGAGTTTAACGGCGCGCGTCAGGCCATCAAAGACATCAACGCCAAAGGCGGCATCAAGGGCGACAAGCTGGTAGGCGTGGAGTATGACGACGCCTGCGATCCGAAACAGGCCGTTGCGGTCGCCAACAAAATCGTCAACGACGGGATTCAGTACGTCATCGGCCACCTGTGCTCATCCTCCACCCAGCCCGCGTCCGATATCTACGAAGACGAAGGTATTTTGATGATCACTCCGGGCGCCACCAACCCTGAGCTGACCCAGCGCGGCTACCAGCACATCATGCGTACCGCCGGTCTGGACTCCTCTCAGGGGCCAACCGCGGCCAAATACATCCTCGAAACCGTTAAGCCACAGCGTATCGCCATCATTCATGACAAGCAGCAGTACGGCGAAGGCCTGGCGCGCTCCGTGCAGGACGGCCTGAAAAAAGGCGGCGCGAACATCGTCTTCTTCGACGGCATTACCGCAGGCGAAAAAGACTTCTCCGCGCTGATCGCCCGTCTGCAAAAAGAGAACATCGACTTCGTCTACTACGGCGGCTACTACCCGGAAATGGGCCAGATGCTGCGCCAGGCGCGCGCCACCGGTCTGAAAACCCAGTTTATGGGGCCAGAGGGCGTGGGCAACGCCTCCCTGTCAAACATCGCAGGGGATTCTGCCGAAGGCATGCTGGTGACGATGCCAAAACGCTATGACCAGGATCCGGCCAACAAGGCTATCGTGGATGCGCTCAAGGCGCAGAAGAAAGATCCGAGTGGTCCATACGTCTGGATCACCTACGCGGCCGTGCAGTCTCTGGCAACCGCACTGGAGCGTACCGGCAGCAAAGAGCCGCTGGATCTGGTGAAAGATTTAAAAGCACACGGGGCGAACACCGTGATTGGGCCGCTGAACTGGGATGAGAAAGGCGATCTGAAGGGATTTGAGTTTGGTGTCTTTAAGTGGCACGCCGACGGTTCGTCCTCGGTCGCCAAATAATTATCCCACCGCCCGGCTCACCGGGCGGGTATAAAAAGGTTTGCATATGTCCGAGCAGTTTCTCTACTTTTTGCAGCAGATGTTTAACGGCGTCACGCTGGGAAGCACCTACGCGCTGATCGCCATCGGCTATACGATGGTTTACGGCATTATCGGCATGATCAACTTCGCCCACGGCGAGGTGTACATGATCGGTAGCTACGTCTCCTTCATGATTATCGCCGCGCTGATGATGATGGGCATCGACAGCAGCTGGCTGCTGGTCGCCGCCGGTTTTGTTGGCGCGATCGTGATCGCCAGCGCCTACGGCTGGAGCATCGAACGCGTGGCCTACCGGCCGGTGCGCAGCTCCAAGCGTCTTATTGCGCTGATTTCCGCGATCGGGATGTCGATCTTCCTGCAAAACTACGTCAGCCTGACCGAAGGTTCGCGCGACGTGGCGCTGCCAAGCCTGTTTAACGGCCAGTGGATTGTGGGGGCCAGCGAAAACTTCTCTGCCTCTATTACCACGATGCAGCTGGTGATCTGGGTCGTGACCTTTGTCGCCATGCTCGCCCTGACCCTGTTCATCCGCTACTCCCGCATGGGACGCGCCTGCCGCGCGTGTGCGGAAGACCTGAAGATGGCGAGCCTGCTCGGCATCAACACCGACCGCGTAATCGCCCTGACCTTCGTGATTGGCGCGGCGATGGCGGCGGTGGCTGGCGTGCTGCTCGGCCAGTTCTACGGCGTAATTAACCCGTACATCGGCTTTATGGCCGGGATGAAAGCCTTCACCGCGGCGGTACTGGGCGGCATCGGCAGTATTCCGGGCGCGATGATTGGCGGCCTGATCCTGGGCGTGGCGGAAGCGCTCTCCTCGGCGTACCTGAGCACCGAATATAAAGACGTGGTGTCGTTTGCCCTGCTGATTCTGGTTCTGCTGGTGATGCCTACCGGTATTCTGGGCCGTCCGGAGGTAGAGAAAGTATGAAACCGATGCATTTTGCAATGGCGCTGCTGTCTGCCGCCATGTTCTTCGTGCTGGCCAGCGTCTTTATGGGCGTCCAGCTTGAGCTGAATGGCACCAAACTCGTTGTCGATACTGCAGCTGATATTCGCTGGCAGTGGGTCTTTATCGGCACCGCCGTGGTGTTCCTGTTCCAGCTGCTGCGCCCGCTGTTCCAGAAAACGCTGAAAAATGTCTCCGGACCGAAATTCGTTCTGCCGGCGATCGACGGTACAACGGTAAAACAGAAGCTGTTCCTCGTGGCGCTGCTGGTCGCCGCCGTGGCGTGGCCGTTTATGGTGTCGCGCGGCACGGTGGACATCGCCACCCTGACCATGATTTACGTGATCCTCGGCCTCGGTCTGAACGTGGTGGTGGGGCTGTCCGGCCTGCTGGTGCTGGGCTACGGCGGTTTCTACGCTATCGGCGCGTATACCTTCGCGCTGCTGAACCACTATTACGGCCTGGGCTTCTGGACCTGCCTGCCGCTGGCGGGACTGGTCTCTGCCGCCGCAGGCTTCCTGCTCGGCTTCCCGGTGCTGCGCCTGCGCGGTGACTACCTGGCGATTGTGACCTTAGGCTTCGGTGAAATCGTCCGTATCCTGCTGCTCAACAACACCGAAGTGACCGGCGGCCCGAACGGCATCAGCCAGATCCCAAAACCGACCTTCTTCGGCCTGGAGTTCAGCCGTACCGCCCGCGAAGGCGGCTGGGATACCTTCAGCAACTTCTTTGGCATCAAATATGATCCCTCTGACCGCGTGATCTGGCTCTATCTGGTGGCGCTGCTGCTGGTGGTCATCACCCTATTCGTGATCAACCGCCTGCTGCGCATGCCGCTGGGCCGAGCGTGGGAAGCGCTGCGCGAAGATGAGATCGCCTGCCGCTCTCTGGGCCTGAACCCGACCCGCATCAAACTGACCGCGTTCACCATCAGCGCCGCGTTTGCCGGTTTCGCCGGCACGTTGTTCGCCGCGCGTCAGGGCTTCGTCAGCCCCGAGTCGTTCACCTTTGCCGAATCGGCCTTTGTGCTGGCGATTGTGGTACTCGGCGGGATGGGCTCGCAGTTCGCCGTTATCCTCGCGGCTATCCTGCTGGTGGTCTCTCGCGAGCTGATGCGCGACTTTAACGAATACAGCATGCTGATGCTGGGTGGTTTGATGGTGCTGATGATGATCTGGCGTCCGCAGGGTCTGCTGCCGATGACGCGTCCACAGCTGAAGCTTAAGAATGTGGAAGCGAAAGGAGAGCAGGCATGAGTCAGCCATTATTATCCGTAAACGGTCTGATGATGCGTTTTGGCGGCCTGCTGGCGGTCAACAACGTGAACCTGGACCTGCATAAAAAGGAGATCGTCTCCCTGATTGGCCCGAACGGCGCGGGGAAAACCACGGTCTTTAACTGCCTGACCGGCTTCTACAAGCCGACGGGCGGCACCATCATGCTGCGCGACCAGCACCTGGAAGGGTTGCCGGGCCAGCAGATTGCCCGCATGGGCGTGGTACGTACCTTCCAGCACGTGCGTTTGTTCCGCGAGATGACGGTGATTGAGAACCTGCTGGTGGCACAGCATCAGCAGCTGAAAACCGGCCTGTTCTCCGGCCTGCTGAAAACCCCGGCCTTCCGCCGCGCGCAGGAGGAGGCGCTCGATCGCGCCGCCACCTGGCTCGACCGCATCGGCCTGCTGCAGCACGCCAACCGTCAGGCGAGCAACCTGGCCTATGGCGACCAGCGTCGACTGGAGATCGTGCGCTGCATGGTGACCCAGCCGGAGATCCTGATGCTCGACGAACCGGCGGCGGGCCTCAACCCGAAAGAGACCAAAGAGCTGGACGAGCTGATTGCCGAGCTGCGCGATCATCACGACACCACCATCCTGCTGATTGAGCACGACATGAAGCTGGTGATGGGCATTTCGGACCGTATCTACGTGGTAAACCAGGGCACGCCGCTGGCAAACGGCACGCCGGAAGAGATCCGCAACAACCCGGACGTGATCCGCGCATACCTTGGTGAGGCATAAGATGGAAAAAGCGATGTTAACGTTCGACAAGGTCAATGCGCACTACGGCAAGATCCAGGCGCTGCACGACGTCAGCCTGCACATCAATCAGGGGGAAATCGTCACCCTGATTGGCGCCAACGGCGCGGGCAAAACCACGCTGCTCGGCACCCTGTGCGGTGACCCGCGCGCCACCAGCGGGCGGATTGTGTTCGATGGTAAAGACATTACCGACTGGCAGACCGCCAGAATCATGCGTGAGGCGGTGGCGATTGTCCCGGAAGGGCGCCGCGTCTTCTCCCGCATGACGGTGGAAGAGAACCTGGCGATGGGCGGGTTCTTCGCTCACCGCGATGAATACCAGACCCGCATCAAGTGGGTGTACGAACTCTTCCCGCGCCTGTGGGAGCGCCGCATTCAGCGTGCGGGCACCATGTCCGGCGGTGAACAGCAGATGCTGGCGATTGGCCGCGCGCTGATGAGCCAGCCGCGTCTGCTGCTTCTGGATGAACCGTCGCTCGGTCTGGCACCGATCATCATCCAGCAGATCTTCGACACCATTGAGCAGCTGCGCAAAGAGGGGATGACCATCTTCCTCGTCGAGCAGAACGCCAACCAGGCGCTGAAGCTCGCTGACCGTGGCTACGTGCTGGAGAACGGCCGCGTGGTGCTGGAAGACACCGGCGACGCGCTGCTGGCGAACGAAGCGGTGCGGAGCGCGTATTTAGGCGGGTAGATAAAAGCAAAAAGGCAACGCAAGTTGCCTTTTTTTAGTGTTTTCTCCCTCTCCCACAGGGAGAGGGCCGGGGTGAGGGCACCAGACCGCACCCAATCATGCACCTAATTCCCTTCACACAACCATCATCCCCCTGACCTTTTACTGTCACTTATCTGTAAACAAACAGTTATTTTTCTGTCATTCGAGCATGTCATGTTACCTCGCGAGCATAAAACGCGTGATATCGCGCATCCGGCACAATAAGAGAGATGACAATGACATCGTTACGACACACAGCTTTGGGTCTGGCACTGGGTCTGGCTTTTGCGACGAACGCAATGGCTGTGACCACCATTCCGTTCTGGCATTCCATGGAAGGGGAGTTGGGTAAAGAAGTTGACTCCCTGGCGCAGCGTTTCAACGACACCCATCCGGATTACAAAATTGTGCCGGTGTACAAAGGTAACTACGAGCAGAGCCTGAGCGCGGGCATCGCCGCCTTCCGTACCGGCAACGCGCCTGCACTGTTACAGGTTTATGAAGTGGGCACCGCCACCATGATGGCCTCCAAAGCTATCAAGCCGGTGTATGAAGTGTTCAAAGAGGCGGGTATCAACTTCGATGAATCCCGGTTCGTGCCGACCGTAGCGGGTTACTATACCGATTCCAAAACCGGTCACCTGCTGTCCCAGCCGTTTAACAGCTCCACGCCGGTGCTGTACTACAACAAAGACGCCTTCAAAAAAGCCGGTTTAGATCCGGAGCAGCCGCCAAAAACCTGGCAGGACCTGGCCGAATACACCGCGAAGCTGAAAGCGGCGGGGATGAAGTGCGGCTACGCCAGCGGCTGGCAGGGCTGGATCCAGATTGAAAACTTCAGCGCCTGGCACGGCCTGCCGGTTGCCACCAAAAACAATGGCTTCGACGGCACCGACGCGGTACTGGAGTTCAACAAGCCGGAGCAGGTGAAGCACATTGCGCTGCTGGAAGCACTGAACAAGAAGGGCGATTTCAGCTACTTCGGGCGTAAAGACGAATCCACCGAGAAGTTCTACAACGGCGACTGCGCCATTACCACCGCCTCGTCCGGCTCGCTGGCGGATATTCGTCACTACGCCAAATTTAACTACGGCGTGGGCATGATGCCGTACGACGCCGACGTAAAAGGCGCGCCGCAGAACGCCATCATCGGCGGGGCGAGCCTGTGGGTGATGCAGGGTAAAGATAAGGGCACCTACAAAGGCGTCGCCGAATTCCTCGACTTCCTGGCGAAGCCGGAAAACGCTGCTGAATGGCACCAGAAGACCGGCTACCTGCCGATCACCAAAGCCGCGTACGACCTGACCCGCGAGCAGGGCTTCTACAGCAAAAACCCGGGTGCGGACATCGCGACGCGTCAGATGCTGAACAAGCCGCCGTTGCCGTTCACTAAAGGCCTGCGTCTGGGCAACATGCCGCAGATCCGCACCATCGTGGATGAAGAGCTGGAAAGCGTGTGGACCGGGAAGAAAACGCCACAGCAGGCGCTGGATTCCGCAGTAGAGCGTGGGAATCAGCTGCTGCGCCGCTTTGAGCAGTCGACGAAATCGTAATCTGTGATTCGCCCGGTGGCGCTGCGCTTACCGGGCCTACGACGTGCCCCATCCAGGCCGGGTAAGGCGCAGCCGCCACCCGGCATTGTTCAGGAACCCAATCTCCATGTCCTCATCCCGTCCGGTGTTTCGCTCCCGCTGGCTGCCGTACCTGTTGGTCGCGCCTCAGCTGGTCATCACCGTTATCTTCTTTATCTGGCCTGCGGGCGAAGCGCTGTGGTACTCGGTACAAAGCGTCGATCCGTTCGGGCTCTCCAGCCAGTTCGTCGGGCTGGACAACTTTACCGCGCTATTCCATGACAGCTACTACCTGGACTCCTTCTGGACGACGATGAAGTTCAGCGCGCTGGTGACCGTCAGCGGCCTTGTTGCCTCGCTGTTTTTCGCCGCGCTGGTGGACTACGTGGTGCGTGGCAGCCGCCTGTATCAGACCCTGATGCTGCTGCCTTACGCCGTGGCCCCCGCCGTTGCCGCCGTGCTGTGGATCTTCCTGTTTAACCCCGGACGCGGGCTGATTACTCACTTCCTGGCAGAGTTCGGCTACGACTGGAACCACGCCCAGAACAGCGGTCAGGCGATGTTCCTGGTGGTGTTCGCCTCGGTGTGGAAGCAGATCAGCTATAACTTCCTGTTTTTCTTTGCCGCGCTGCAGTCCATTCCGCGCTCGCTGGTGGAGGCCGCCGCGATTGACGGCGCAGGGCCGATTCGGCGCTTCTTCAGGCTGTCCCTGCCGCTGATTGCCCCGGTGAGCTTCTTCCTGCTGGTGGTTAACCTCGTCTACGCCTTTTTCGACACCTTCCCGGTGATCGACGCCGCCACCGCGGGCGGCCCGGTCCAGGCGACCACCACGCTGATTTACAAGATCTACCGCGAAGGTTTTGCGGGGCTGGATCTCTCTGCTTCTGCCGCCCAGTCCGTCGTGCTGATGTTCCTCGTCATCATCCTCACGGTGGTGCAGTTCCGCTATGTTGAAAGTAAGGTGCGCTACCAATGATTGAGAACCGTCGCGGGCTGACGATTTTCAGCCATACCATGCTGATTTTAGGGATTATCGTCATCCTGTTCCCGCTGTACGTGGCCTTTGTCGCCGCCACGCTGGACACCAAAGCGGTGTTCGATACGCCGATGACGCTGATCCCGGGCGGGCATCTTTTCGAGAACATGAAAACCATCTGGACCCAGGGCGTGGGCGCCAATAGCGCGCCGTTCTGGCTGATGATGCTCAACAGCTTCATCATGGCGTTCGGCATTACGGTTGGCAAAATTACGGTGTCGATGCTCTCGGCCTTCGCCATCGTCTGGTTTCGCTTTCCGCTGCGTAACCTGTTCTTCTGGATGATTTTTATCACCCTGATGCTGCCGGTGGAGGTGCGTATCTTCCCGACGGTGGAGGTGATCGCCAACCTGAAGATGCTGGACAGCTACGCGGGCTTAACCCTGCCGCTGATGGCCTCGGCGACCGCCACCTTCCTGTTCCGCCAGTTCTTTATGACCCTGCCGGACGAGCTGATTGAGGCCGCGCGCATCGACGGCGCCTCCCCGATGCGCTTCTTCCGCGACATCGTGCTGCCGCTGTCGAAAACCAACCTTGCGGCGCTGTTTGTGATCACCTTTATCTACGGCTGGAACCAGTACCTGTGGCCACTGCTGATTATTCAGGACGTCAACCTTGGCACCGCCGTGGCGGGCATCAAAGGCATGATTGCCACCGGTGAAGGTACCACCCTCTGGAACCAGGTGATGGCGGCGATGCTGCTCACCCTAATCCCACCCGTAGTCATTGTTTTAGCCATGCAGCGCGCGTTTGTCCGCGGCCTGGTCGATAGCGAGAAATAAGATGGCAGGTTTAAAACTTCAGGCAGTTACCAAAAGCTGGGACGGTAAAACCCAGGTCATTCAGCCGCTGACGCTCGACGTGGCGGATGGCGAATTTATCGTGATGGTCGGCCCGTCCGGCTGCGGGAAGTCCACGCTGCTGCGCATGGTGGCGGGGCTGGAGCGCGTGACCTCGGGGGATATCTGGATTGACCGCCAGCGCGTCACCGAGATGGAGCCGAAAGACAGGGGCATCGCGATGGTGTTTCAGAACTACGCCCTCTATCCGCACATGAGCGTGGAAGAGAACATGGCCTGGGGGCTGAAAATCCGCGGCATGGGCAAAGGCCATATCGAGGAGCGCGTGAAAGAAGCCGCCCGCATTCTGGAACTCGACGGCCTGCTGAAGCGCCGCCCGCGCGAGCTCTCCGGCGGCCAGCGCCAGCGCGTGGCAATGGGGCGCGCTATCGTGCGTGACCCGGCGGTATTCCTGTTCGACGAGCCGCTGTCTAACCTCGACGCCAAGCTGCGCGTGCAGATGCGCCTTGAGCTGCAGCAACTGCACCGTCGTCTGAAAACAACGTCTCTGTACGTGACTCACGATCAGGTCGAAGCCATGACTCTCGCCCAGCGCGTAATGGTGATGAACAAAGGCGTTGCCGAGCAGATTGGCACCCCGGTGGAAGTGTACGAAAAACCGGCCACCCGCTTTGTGGCGAGCTTTATCGGCAGCCCGGCGATGAACCTGCTGGAAGGGCGCATCAGCAGCGCGGGCACCCACTTTGAACTGGAAAGCGGGATGGCGCTGCCGATCAACTGGTACTATCGTGGCTACGCCGGGCGTAAGATGACGCTCGGTATCCGCCCCGAGCATATTGGTTTAACCTCTCAGGCGGACGGCGGCGTGCCGCTGGTGATGGACACGCTGGAGATGTTGGGTGCAGATAACCTGGCGCACGGACGCTGGGGCGAGCAAAAAATTGTGGTGCGCCTGGCGCATCAGGAGCGCCCGAAAGCGGGCAGCACGCTGTGGCTCCACCTGCCGGAAAACCATCTGCACCTTTTTGACGGTGAAACAGGACAACGAGTATGAGCAACTGGCCTTATCCCCACGTCGTCGCCCACCGTGGCGGCGGTAAGCTGGCCCCGGAAAACACCCTGGCGGCGATCGATGTCGGCGCGCGCTACGGCCACACGATGATCGAGTTCGACGCCAAGCTGTCGAAGGACGGCGAAATTTTCCTGCTGCATGACGACAATCTTGAACGCACCAGCAACGGCTGGGGCGTGGCGGGTGAACTGCCGTGGTGCGATCTGCTGAAGGTGGACGCCGGAAGCTGGTATAGCGGCGAGTTCAAAGGCGAACCGCTGCCCCTGCTGGCGGAAGTGGCCGATCGCTGTCGGCAGCATGGCATGATGGCGAACATCGAAATCAAACCGACCACCGGCACCGGGCCGCTGACGGGCAAAGTGATTGCCCTTGCCGCGCGCGAGCTGTGGGAAGGCATGACCGCGCCGCTGCTGTCGTCGTTTGACATCGACGCGCTGGAGGCCGCACAGGCAGCTGTACCGGAGCTGCCGCGCGGGCTGCTGCTGGACGAGTGGCGTGAGGACTGGCGTGAACTGACGGGCCGCTTAGGCTGCGTCTCTATCCATCTGAACCACAAGCTGCTGGATGAGGCGCGGGTGAAAATGCTGAAAGACGCGGGTCTGCATATTCTGGTCTACACCGTTAACAAACCCCAGCGCGCAGCCGAGCTGCTGCGCTGGGGCGTGGACAGTATCTGTACCGATGCGATTGACCAGCTCGGCCCGAAATTTATTTATTGAGCATACTGCCGTTCTGCTGGGTCGGCAGCATATGCTGCTGACCGCTGCTTTGCGACATCCCGCCCCCTAACATCCCGCCGTTTTTATTTGGCAGCGGCTGCTCGCGCACCTGTCCCTGCTGCACGCGCTGGGTGTTGGCGTTCATCTGGTTTTGCAGGCTCTGCTGCTGCATCTGGGTCTGTGTTCTCAGCTGCTGATTGAGCATCCCTTTCTGCTGCTGTTGCTGGCTCATCATCTCGGTCTGCATGCGCTGCTGGCTCGGGATAACGTAACCCTGCTGGTTCGGGTTATTCATGGTGTTGAGTGGCTGTGCGAGCGCGGCAAACGGGATCAGCGCCGCAATAATCATCAAGCGTTTCATTGTCATTTCCTCCTCTTGAGGCCTCTCTTAAGTTTACCCTGATTTCACCATGACGATGATTTTTTAGGAGTTGTGAACCAGGCTTAAGCGGGGAATATGGATCCCTTCACCTGGAGAACAATAATGATGAAACCAACCTTCTTGCGCTGGGTCGCCATCGCCGCGCTGATGGCAGGCGGCACATTTACCGTGGCGGCCAACCCGCCCGCCGCTCCTCCCGTCTCTTACGGCGTGGAAGAGGATGTTTTTCACCCCGTGCGGGCCACGCACGGCATGGTGGCCTCGGTTGACGCGCTGGCGACCCAAGTGGGCGTCGATATTCTCAAGCAGGGCGGTAACGCGGTGGATGCGGCGGTCGCGGTCGGGTACGCGCTGGCGGTAACGCATCCGCAGGCGGGGAATCTGGGCGGCGGCGGCTTTATGATGCTGCGCACTAAAGACGGCAAAACCACGGCCATCGACTTCCGAGAAATGGCGCCTTCTCAGGCGTCCCGCGATATGTTCCTCGACGACCAGGGTAACCCGGACAGCAAAAAATCCCTGACCTCGCACCTCGCCTCCGGCACGCCGGGCACCGTTGCGGGCTTCTCGCTGGCGCTGGAAAAATACGGCACGATGCCGCTGAACAAGGTGGTGCAGCCTGCCATCAGGCTGGCGCGGGAGGGTTTTGTGGTCAATGACGCCCTGGCGGACGACCTCAAGACCTACGGCAGTGAAGTCATTCCCAATCACGAAAACAGCAAGGCGATCTTCTGGAAAGACGGTGAACCGCTGAAGAAGGGCGATAAGCTGGTGCAGAAGAACCTCGCCAAAAGCCTGGAGCTGATTGCGGAGCACGGCCCGGACGCGTTCTACAAAGGGGCGATTGCCGACCAGATTGCGGAAGAGATGCAGAAGAACGGCGGGCTTATCACCAAAGCTGACCTGGCGGAATACAGGGCGGTCGAGCGCGAGCCGATTAGCGGCACCTACCGCGGCTACGAGGTCTTCTCCATGCCGCCGCCGTCCTCCGGGGGCATTCACATCGTGCAGATCCTCAATATTCTTGAAAACTTTGATATGCACAAGTTCGGCTTCGGCAGCGCGGATGCCATGCAGGTGATGGCGGAGGCGGAAAAACGCGCCTATGCCGACCGCTCGGAATACCTCGGTGATCCGGACTTCGTGAAGGTGCCGTGGCAGGCGCTGACCAACAAGGCGTATGCAAAATCCATTGCCGATCAGATCGACATCAACAAGGCTAAGCCGTCGAGCGAGATCCGCCCCGGCAAGCTGGCGCCGTATGAAAGCAACCAGACGACCCACTTCTCGGTGGTGGATAAAGACGGCAATGCGGTGGCGGTAACCTATACGCTCAACACCACCTTTGGCACCGGGATTGTGGCGGGCAACAGCGGCATTCTGCTGAACAACGAGATGGATGACTTCTCCGCCAAGCCGGGCGTGCCAAACGTCTACGGGCTGGTCGGCGGCGATGCGAATGCGGTGGGGCCGAAGAAGCGTCCGCTGTCGTCCATGTCGCCAACCATCGTGGTGAAAGACGGGAAAACCTGGCTGGTGACCGGCAGCCCTGGCGGGAGCCGCATCATAACTACCGTGCTACAGATGGTGGTGAACAGCATCGACTTTGGCATGAACGTCGCCGAGGCGACCAATGCGCCGCGTTTCCATCATCAGTGGCTGCCGGACGAGCTGCGCGTGGAGAAGGGCTTTAGCCCGGACACCATCAAGCTGCTGGAGCAGCGCGGACAGAAGGTGGCTGTGAAAGAGGCGATGGGCAGCACCCAGAGCATTATGGTGGGGCCAGACGGCGCGCTGTTTGGCGCGTCGGATCCGCGTTCGGTGGATGATTTGACGGCGGGGTATTGATTATTCCCCTCACTCTAACCCTCTCCCCATAGGGGAGAGGGGAGTGTGTCACTTCATTCTCGCCATGAAGTACGCGTCCACATATTCGCCGTTGCGCAGGGCGTAGCGCTTGCCGGTGCCTTCAATTACGAACCCGTGCTTTTTGTACACCGCGATTGCCGGTTCGTTATCAACAAATACCGTTAACTCAATGCGATCGACGCGCAGCCAGTTGTCGCACATATCAATCATGGTTCGCATCAGCGCGCTGGCAACGCCCCGATTTTGCCATTGCGCACCCACACAAATACCGAAATCGGCAACGTGGCTGCGACGCGGGCGTTGTGCGACGGCAATGCACAGGTGCCCGGCGACGGTCCCGTCGATACAAGCCACCAGCTGTTTAATGCCGGGCTGATCGGTTAGCCGGTCATGCCACATCTGCTCTGAGGGATGAGGAACCTGTAGCGTGTTGTGGTACACCTCCGGCTGGGCGTGGATCTGACGAATGGCATCGTAATCTCTCGGTTCAGCGTGGCGTATCACTATCTCACTCATTCCTTGTTCCTCAGTCGGTTAAAAGTCCCCTCCAACATCAATGACTTTAAAATTTGAGTCAACCGCTATTTTTTGCAAAAAGTATTGGACAAGTGCGAATGAGAATGATTATTATTGCTTTGCATTCAGGAGGACCCCTACGGGAACCTGAAAGCACGACATTGCTCACATTGCTTCCAGTATTACTTTAGCCAGCTTCTCGCTGGCTTTTTTTTTGTTATGGTTAAACTCAGTAACCTTCCAAAAGGACTGAGCCATGACACTACATTGCGCATTTATTGGATTTGGCAAAAGCACCACGCGTTACCACCTTCCGTATGTCCTCCACCGTAAAGACACCTGGCATGTGGCCCAGATTTACCGCCGCCGCGCGAAGCCGGAAGAGCAATCCCCGCAGTACTCCCACATTCACTTCACCAGCGATCTCGATGAAGTATTGAATGACCCGCAGGTAAAGCTGGTGGTTGTCTGCACCCATGCCGACAGCCATTTTGACTATGCGAAACGCGCGCTCGAAGCGGGCAAGAACGTGCTGGTGGAAAAGCCGTTCACCCCGACCATTGCCGAAGCGAAAGCGCTGTTTACGCTGGCGAAAAGCAAAGGACTAACCGTTACCCCGTATCAGAACCGTCGCTTTGACAGCTGTTTTCTGACGGCGAAAAAGGCGATTGAGAGCGGCAAGCTTGGCGACATTGTGGAAATCGAAAGCCACTTCGATTACTACCGCCCGGTGGCGGAAACCCAGCCCGGCCTGCCGCAGGACGGCTCGTTCTATGGTCTGGGCGTACACACCATGGACCAGATCATCTCCCTGTTTGGCCGCCCGGACCACGTAGCGTATGACATTCGCAGCCTGCGCAACAAAGCCAACCCGGACGATACCTTCGAGGCCCAGCTGTTCTACGGCGACCTTAAGGCTATAGTTAAAACCAGTCACCTGGTGAAAATCGATTACCCGAAATTTATCGTTCATGGCACCAAAGGCTCGTTCATTAAGTACGGCATTGACCAGCAGGAGACCAGCCTGAAGGCCAACATCATGCCGGGCGAACCGGGCTTTGCAGCGGACGATTCCGTAGGCGTGCTGGAGTACGTGAACGATGAGGGCGTAACGGTCAAAGAAGAGCTGAAACCGGAAACCGGCGACTATGGCCGCGTCTACGATGCACTGTATGAAACCCTCACCAGCGGCGCGCCGAATTACGTCAAGGAATCTGACGTTCTGACCAACCTTGAAATCCTTGAACGGGCCTTCGAACAGGCTTCTCCTGCCACGGTAACCCTCGCGAAATAAGCAAAAACGGCTCCTCTGGGCTTGTTCATAATTTTTGAACAGAGGAGTCAATTTTCACCCTCTATGATCCCCGACCGTTTGAGTCCACACTTACTCCATCGAAACGAACTGAGGGTGAAAACAATGCTCTACTTACGCAAAGCAAACGAACGCGGTCACGCAAATCATGGCTGGCTGGACTCATGGCATTCATTCTCGTTTGCCGACTACTACGACCCGAACTTCATGGGCTTCTCCGCGCTGCGCGTGATTAACGACGACGTGATTGATGCAGGCCAGGGCTTCGGTACCCACCCGCACAAAGACATGGAAATCCTGACCTATGTGCTGGAAGGGGCGGTTGAGCACCAGGACAGCATGGGCAACAAAGAGCAGGTGCCGGCGGGCGAGTTCCAGATTATGAGCGCGGGTACCGGGGTGCGTCACTCTGAGTACAACCCGAGCAAAACGGAAAAACTGCACCTGTATCAAATCTGGATCATTCCAGAAGAGACCGGCATCACGCCACGCTACGAGCAGCGCCGCTTCGACGCGAAACAGGGCAAACAGCTGGTGCTGTCCCCGGACGCGCGTGAAGGTTCCCTGAAAGTGCATCAGGATATGGAGCTGTACCGCTGGGCGCTGGCGAAAGACGAGCAGTCCGTGCACCAGATTGCCGCCAACCGCCGCGTCTGGATCCAGGTGGTGAAAGGGGAAGTGTCTATCAACGGCACCAAAGCCACCACCGCCGATGGTCTGGCCGTCTGGGATGAGCAGGCGCTCTCCGTGCACGCCGACAGCGAAAGCGAAATCCTGCTGTTTGACCTGCCTCCGGTCTAAATAATTTCTCAACCTTCCCTTTTAAACGGGGAAGGTTGAGCTTTGTCCGTGATAAACTGAGCAAATCTCTCACTTCAAGATTTCTCAGGACGATGAAAAAGAAACGCCCCGTACTTCAGGATGTCGCCGATCGCGTCGGTGTGACCAAAATGACGGTCAGCCGTTTTTTACGTAACCCGGAACAGGTTTCCGTGGCGTTGCGTGGCAAGATTGCCGCCGCCCTTGATGAACTGGGTTATATTCCCAACCGCGCCCCCGATATTCTCTCCAATGCGACCAGCCGTGCGGTGGGCGTTCTGCTTCCTTCCCTGACCAACCAGGTTTTCGCTGAAGTTCTGCGCGGCATTGAAAGCGTCACCGATGCGTTTGGCTACCAGACCATGCTCGCTCACTATGGGTACAAGCCGGAACTGGAAGAGGAACGTCTTGAATCAATGCTTTCCTGGAACATTGACGGCCTGATTTTAACCGAACGTACCCACACGCCGCGCACGCTCAAAATGATTGAAGTCGCCGGTATTCCGGTGGTGGAGCTCATGGACAGCCAGTCGCCATGCCTCGACATCGCCGTTGGGTTCGATAACTTTGAAGCGGCTCGTCAGATGACAGCGGCGATCATCGCCCGCGGTCATCGTCATATTGCCTATCTGGGTGCGCGTCTTGATGAACGTACTATCATCAAACAGAAGGGATACGAGCAGGCGATGCTCGACGCAAATTTAACCCCGTACAGCGTGATGGTGGAGCAGTCCTCATCTTACACCTCGGGTATTGAGCTGATGCGTCAGGCACGACGCGAGTATCCGCAACTGGACGGTATTTTCTGTACCAACGATGACCTTGCGGTGGGCGCGGCGTTTGAATGCCAGCGTCTGGGGCTGAAGATCCCTGATGACATGGCGATTGCCGGCTTCCACGGTCACGACATCGGTCAGGTGATGGAGCCGCGTCTGGCGAGCGTTCTGACACCGCGTGAACGCATGGGCCGCATTGGTGCAGAACGCCTGCTGGCGCGCATTCGTGGAGAGACGGTTACCCCTAAAATGTTAGATTTAGGTTTCACCTTGTCACCGGGTGGATCTATTTGAACTGACAAATTTGAAGTAGCTCACACTTATTCACTTCGCGCACGTTTGGATATTGCTTCTCTTTTGCCCCAGCAGGACAATGTTACCGATAACTGTTACCCGTAACAATTGACTGAGGGACACCCTTTGAGCACGACTAATCACGATCACCACGTTTACGTCCTGATGGGCGTGTCCGGTAGCGGTAAATCTGCCGTGGCGAGCGAAGTGGCGCATCAACTTCAGGCTGCGTTTCTTGATGGTGACTTCCTCCATCCGCGCAGCAACATCATGAAAATGGCCTCCGGCGAACCGCTGAACGATGACGACCGCAAACCGTGGTTGCAGGCGCTGAATGACGCCGCGTTCGCGATGCAGCGCACCAACAAAGTCTCCCTGATCGTCTGCTCCGCGCTGAAAAAAACCTACCGCGACCTGCTGCGCGACGGCAATCCGAACCTCTCGTTCATCTACCTGAAAGGCGATTTCGGGGTGATTGAAAGCCGTCTGAAAGCGCGTAAAGGCCACTTCTTTAAAACCCAGATGCTGGTGACGCAGTTCGAAGCGCTTCAGGAGCCGGGTGAAGATGAAAAAGACGTCTTAGTGGTTGATATCGATCAGCCGCTGGAAGGTGTTGTAGCCAGCACCATCGAGGTCATTAACAAAAGGCAGTAAGTTTTGAGTACATTAACGCTAGTTTTGACAGCAGTGGGTTCGGTATTGCTGCTGCTGTTTTTAGTGATGAAGGCGCGTATGCACGCCTTCGTTGCTTTGATGGTGGTTTCTATTGGTGCAGGTCTCTTTTCCGGTATGCCGCTCGACAAGATCGCCGCGACGATGGAAAAAGGGATGGGAGGCACGCTGGGCTTCCTGGCGATTGTGGTCGCGCTGGGCGCGATGTTTGGCAAGATTCTGCATGAGACGGGCGCGGTCGACCAGATTGCCGTCAAAATGCTCAAATCCTTCGGGCACAGCCGCGCGCATTACGCGATTGGCCTGGCCGGTCTGATTTGCGCACTGCCGCTGTTCTTTGAAGTGGCGGTGGTGCTGCTCATCAGCGTCGCCTTCTCCATGGCGCGCCATACCGGCACTAACCTCGTGAAGCTGGTCATTCCGCTGTTTGCGGGCGTGGCGGCGGCTGCGGCGTTTCTGCTGCCAGGGCCGGCGCCGATGCTGCTGGCCTCCCAGATGCACGCCGATTTTGGCTGGATGATCCTGATTGGCCTGTGTGCGGCCATCCCGGGGATGATTATCGCCGGTCCGCTGTGGGGCAATTTCATCAGCCGTTACGTTGAGCTGCACATCCCGGACGACATCACCGAGCCGCACCTGGGCGAAGGCAAAATGCCGTCATTCGGCTTTAGCCTTTCTTTGATCCTGCTCCCGCTGGTGCTGGTGGGTCTGAAAACCATTGCCGCGCGCTTTGTGCCGGTCGGTTCTACCGCGTACGAATGGTTTGAGTTCATTGGTCACCCGTTCACGGCGATTCTGGTGGCGTGTCTGGTGGCGATTTACGGCCTGGCGATGCGCCAGGGTATGCCGAAAGACCGCGTGATGGAGATCTGCGGTGCCGCGCTGCAGCCTGCGGGTATTATCCTGCTGGTGATCGGTGCCGGCGGCGTGTTCAAGCAGGTGCTGGTGGATTCCGGCGTGGGCCCGGCTCTGGGTGAAGCACTGACCGGAATGGGCCTGCCGATTGCGGTAACCTGCTTCGTGCTGGCTGCGGCGGTGCGTATCATTCAGGGGTCTGCAACCGTGGCGTGCTTAACCGCCGTGGGTCTGGTGATGCCGGTGATTGAACAGCTGAACTACTCCGGTGCGCAGATGGCCGCGCTGTCTATCTGCATCGCGGGCGGTTCGATTGTCGTCTCGCACGTTAACGACGCTGGCTTCTGGCTGTTCGGCAAGTTTACTGGTGCGACCGAAGCGCAAACCCTGAAAACCTGGACGCTGATGGAAACCATCCTCGGCACCACCGGGGCCATTGTCGGGATGATTGCCTTTACGCTGCTCAGCTAAATGCAATGATTTAACAAGTCAAAAAGGCCCGGTAGCGTCAGCGCTTACCGGGCCTTTTTTATTATCCAGGGCATCAGGCCGGGCCATAACCCGGCATTGTGTTACTCGCCCTGCGTCGCGCTCTCAATCGTCAAGCGCACATCCGACGTAATCAGTTCAGCCAGCATCTGGTAAACCTTCAGCGTCTCTTCCGGCTCGGCATCGCCCGTATCGCTGATGAAGCCTTCGTCACGCAGCGTCAGCACCAGCGAGCTGAATACCGCCTTGTCGAAGAATTCCGGGGCGTTAATGCCGTGCAGAACAGACAGGCGCTGCGCCAGCGTCCGGCTCTCTTTCTCCAGCGTGCCGCGGTTGATGGACGGGTTCGCGCTCAGCAGCCAGAACGTAATGGCGTAGCGCTGCAGCGTTTCGCGCGCACCGGCCGCCAGCAGTTGCAGGGTACGGGAGCGTGACGGATTGATGTGCAGCTCGTCGTTCGCAACGGTGATCAGCCCCTGACGGCGCAGCTCTTCCGTCAGTTTATCCAGCTCAACGGCCAGTTCTTCCTTGCTCCAGCGCAGGAATAGCTCCGCTTTAAGCATTGGGTAGAGCGTCTCAACGTGGCGCAACAGCTCCTGACGTGAAATACGGCGATGCTGGGTGATAATGGCCGCCATGAGCGACGGCAGCATCAGCATATGAGCGATGTTGTTGCGGTAGTACGTCATCAGTACGGCCTGCTCGCGCGGCAGAATGATGATATCGCCGATCGTATCTTTCTCGACTTCGAACTTATTCATCTGCAGCGCGTGATCGATAAGCTCGCTGGCGGTAGCAGAAGGAGCTGTCGAATCAACCGAGTATGGCACGTTGCGCATCATGTCCAGATAGCAGTCCAGCTGCTCCGTGAGCTGTTCACGGGTCAGGGAACGCTGACGTGAAGCCAGCAGCGCCGTACAGCACAGGTTCATCGCATTGGCCGCACCGGCGTTGTTAATGCGCACCATCAGTTCGGACGCGATACCGTTCACCGTTGGCGTCAGCCAGGCCGGACGCACCGCTTCGATAGGGTCGATAGACTCGCGCCAATCCGGAACATGATGGTTCAGATACGTCATCAGCGGCATCGGCTCGCCAAAGTTTACGTAGCCCTGACCCAGGTTGCGTAACTTGCTCAGGCCGCGCAGCATCTGCGGCAGGCTCTCTTTCTCTTTGGTCGCACCGCGCAGTTCTTTGGCGTACGTGCCCACTTCCATCACGTGCTCATAGCCAATGTAAATTGGCACAAGCGTGATTGGACGCGTACCGCCGCGCAGCATCGCCTGAATGGTCATTGACAGCGTGCCGGTCTTCGGATCGAGCAGACGACCGGTACGGGAGCGCCCGCCCTCAACGAAGTACTCTACGGAGTAGCCGCGGCTGAACAGCTCGCCGAGATACTCGCGGAACACGGTGGAGTAGAGCTTGTTGCCCTTGAAGGTACGACGAATAAAGAACGCGCCCAGGCGGCGGAAAATCGGGCCTGCTGGCCAGAAGTTCAGGTTAATACCGGCGGCAATGTGCGGCGGTACCAGCCCCTGGTGATAGAGCACGTAGGAGAGAAGCAGGTAGTCCATGTGGCTGCGGTGGCAGGGGACATAGACAATCTCATGACCATCGTGCGCCAGCTGACGTACACGCTCAGCGTTATGCACGTTGAGGCCCTGATACAGGCGGTTCCAGGTAAAGCCGAGAATACGATCGGACAGGCGAATCATCTCGTAGGAGAAGTTCGCTGCGATCTCTTCCATCAGCGCAATGGCGTTCTGCTGGGCTTTCTCATGGGAAATTTTCTTGCTGCGCGCTTCGTCTTCAACGGCGCGGGCGATCGCTTTGGAGGCCAGCAGCTTGTTGAACAGGTCCTGACGCGCCGGAAGACGTGGCCCTACGGCCGCCAGGCGCTGACGGGCAAAGTGCATACGCGCCACGCGCGCCAGTTTTTGCGCGATGATCTTGTCAGTGCCGTGCTCGTCCGCCATTCGGCGAAGGGAGACGGAAGGGGAGAAGCGCACAAAGCTGTCGCGTCCCAGCCAGGAGACCGCGAAGAACTTCTGGATGCCGTTAAGCATGCGCAGCGGCGGGTTCTCTTCGCCTTTTTCGCGGCCCGGACGGCGACCAAACATCACCGATACCGGCACCATCTGCACATCCAGGTCAGGATTGCTGCGGTGCAGGTCGAGATAGTCGTGGAACAGCTTGATGGACTCTTCTTTCGGTGTGTAATAGGTAAACACGCGCGGCCCGCCGTGAATGAACACGTAGCGCGGCAGCAAAGTGCCGTCAACTTCCAGTGGTTCAAGCGGATCGGGTAAATCATGCGCCAGACACTGGGCACGGAGCGTTAGCAGGTCGGCCTTAGAGTTATAAGGCAAAACGTACATAATAGGGCGCGACGTATCGAGCCCCAGTTCCAGCGCGGGTTCTGCTGGGATAGACTTGCTTTTTACCAGTATGCTTAATGGTAAATTAAGTAATTTGTAGTAAATTCGTGGCCAGCCGGACATAAACGATGTAAAGCCTCTGGTTAATAATGCAATTGCGGCGCAAGGATAACAGAAAGCGCGCAAAATTTCTGTTGTTACCCGTCATACTTCAGGCGGCAGCGAAACGCGCTGCAGCTCCTGTTACTGACGCTCTTTTTTAAAAAAGGTTCTTTTAATGGCCAATAATACCACTGGGTTGACGCGTATCATCAAAGCCGCCGGCTATTCATGGAAAGGTTTCCGTGCCGCGTGGGTCAATGAAGCTGCTTTTCGCCAGGAAAGTGTCGCCGCTATCGTCGCGGTTATCATTGCCTGTTTCCTTGATGTAGATGCCATTACCCGCGTGCTTCTCATCGGTTCCGTACTTCTGGTGATGATAGTGGAAATTCTCAATAGCGCTATTGAGGCCGTGGTCGACCGGATCGGCTCTGATTTTCACGAGCTCTCTGGCCGCGCGAAAGATATGGGCTCCGCCGCTGTCCTGCTGGCGATTATCACCGCAGCCATTACCTGGGTCACGCTGCTTTGGTCACATTTCCGATGATGCTCGAGGAATAATTAAGTCCCTGGTTTTTTGTGCAGTTTTTGGTTCCAAAATCGCCTTTGACTGTATATACTCACAGCATAACTGTATATACACCCAGGGGGCGGAATGAAAGCATTAACGACCAGGCAGCAAGAGGTGTTTGATCTCATTCGGGATCATATCGGCCAGACGGGTATGCCACCCACGCGTGCGGAAATCGCGCAGCGTCTGGGTTTCCGTTCTCCGAATGCTGCCGAGGAACACCTGAAAGCGCTGGCGCGTAAGGGTGTGATTGAGATTGTGTCAGGCGCGTCGCGTGGTATCCGCCTGCTGGTGGAAGAAGAGACGGGCATTCCGCTGATAGGCCGCGTTGCCGCAGGTGAACCGCTGCTGGCACAACAGCATATTGAAGGTCACTACCAGGTCGATCCTGGTATGTTCAAGCCGAGCGCTGATTTTCTGCTGCGCGTTAGCGGGATGTCGATGAAAGACATCGGCATTCTTGATGGCGACCTTCTGGCCGTTCACAAAACGCAGGATGTGCGAAACGGCCAGGTGGTGGTTGCGCGCATTGATGACGAAGTGACCGTTAAGCGCCTGAAAAAACAGGGTAACACTGTTCAGCTGTTGCCCGAAAACAACGAGTTCACCCCGATTGTGGTCGACCTCCGCGAACAGAGCTTCTCTATTGAAGGTCTGGCTGTTGGCGTGATTCGTAACGGCGAATGGCTGTAATCTCTTCCTGACAGGCTACGCTTCCGCTGTAGCCTGCTTCATTTACCCTTCCCGGTATCTCTCATGTCACTGCTGACGGCATCTGATAAGGCATTGTGGCGTCTTGCCCTGCCGATGATTTTCTCCAATATCACCGTGCCCTTGCTGGGTCTGGTCGATACGGCCGTTATTGGTCATCTCGATTCCCCTGTTTATCTTGGCGGCGTGGCGATTGGCGCGACGGCAACCAGCTTTCTGTTTATGCTGCTGCTCTTTTTACGTATGAGCACCACCGGGCTCACTGCACAGGCGTATGGTGCGAAAGATCCGTTACGTCTGGCGCGTGCGCTGGTGCAGCCGCTGATCCTGGCGCTTGGCGCGGGGGTACTCATTGTTTTACTGCGCACGCCCCTGATAGACCTTGCGCTCCATGTTGTTGGTGGCAGCGAGGCGGTACTGGAGCAGGCGCGTCGCTTCCTGGAAATCCGCTGGCTCAGCGCGCCCGCTTCGCTGGCAAACCTGGTTCTGCTGGGGTGGTTACTGGGTGTGCAATACGCCCGTGCGCCAGTGATTTTGCTGGTCGTGGGAAACCTTCTCAACATTGTGCTCGATCTCTGGCTGGTGATGGGCCTGCATATGGACGTGCGCGGTGCGGCACTGGCGACGGCGATTGCCGAATACGGAACCTTACTCATTGGGCTGTGGATGGTCTGGCGCGTGCTGGCCCTGCGCGGGATATCCCTTGTAATGCTGAAAAGCGCATGGCGCGGCAATATCCGTAAACTGCTGGCGCTCAACCGTGACATCATGCTGCGCTCGCTTCTGCTACAACTCTGTTTTGGCGCATTGACGGTTTTTGGTGCCCGTCTTGGGCCTGAGATCGTCGCGGTGAATGCGGTCCTGATGACATTGCTGACGTTTACCGCCTACGCGCTGGACGGCTTCGCCTACGCCGTTGAGGCGCATTCCGGGCAGGCGTACGGCGCGCGGGAAAGTGGCCAGCTTAGGGATGTCTGGCGGGCAGCCTGTCGACAAGCGGGACTGGTGGCACTGGCGTTTGCACTCATTTATGCCTGTTTTGGCCGTGACATTATTGCATTACTCACTTCGATCCCGGCTTTACGTGAACTGGCGGACCACTACATCGTCTGGCAGGTGATCTTGCCGGTGGTGGGGGTGTGGTGTTATCTGCTGGACGGCATGTTTATCGGTGCGACGCGCGGAGCGGAAATGCGCAACAGTATGGCGGTTGCGGCGGCGGGGTTTGGTTTGACGCTGCTGACGCTTCCGTGGCTGGATAATCACGGTTTGTGGCTGGCGCTTGCGGTCTTTCTCTCACTGCGCGGCCTCTCGCTTGCCTTTATCTGGCATCGCCACTGGCAAAATAATACCTGGCTTCCTTCCCGTCACGATATATCGTGACGGTTAAAGATTCCGAATATGAAATCAACTGCCGAATCCTCAACTACTATTATTATCACGTCCAGCAGAAAAGAACGTAACGGACGTTACGACCCGACGCTTAACTAAGAGGACACGATGATGAATAAAGACGAAATCGGCGGCAACTGGAAGCAGTTCAAAGGTAAAGCGAAAGAACAGTGGGGTAAGCTGACTGATGACGATATGACCGTCATTGAAGGCAAGCGCGATCAGCTTGTCGGTAAAATTCAGGAACGTTACGGCTACGCGAAAGATCAGGCGGAAAACGAAGTCAAAGACTGGGAAACGCGTAACGACTACCGCTGGTAACGCTGAATAACCCACAGAGGCGGCTTAAGAGCCGCCTTTCTTTTGCTGCTAACGCGGCTTTTTCTTTATCAGAATTGAGTGGTCGTGCTGACACGCATCCTGATGTCGACAGGCTTCCACCTCAACGCATGCAGAACACAGCCCGTGCGCTTCAATCACGTTATGACGCAGGGCAAAACCCATTTTTGCCGCCAGCGTGTGCATAATGTCCTCTACGCCTTCCGCTCCCTCTTCTTTCACTACGCCGCAACGATCGCAGATAAACATGGCCGATGTATGCGTTGGCTGATCGAAAAGATGGCACAGGACATAGCTGTTTGTGGATTCGACTTTATGCACAAACCCTTGTTCCAGCAGGAAATCCAGCGCGCGATACACCGTGGGCGGTTTAGCCTGCGGCTCGCTTTCGCGGAGCAGGTCGAGCAGATCGTAGGCGCTGATCGCCCCCTGTTGCAGGCTCATCAGGCGCAAGACTTCAAGGCGCTGCGGGGTCAGGCGCACATTGCGTTGCGCGCACAGCTTTTCGGCCTGCGCTAACAGCTCTTTTGTGGACTTATCCATTTAGCACCTCGGATGTTCTGGGAGATAAAACCCTCACTTTATCATGTTCTGGCAAAAACACCGATATCCGCCAGGCTGTGCTATACCTGACGCATCGCAAACCGGGAATGTAACAATGAAAAAACCAGACTGTATCAAGCACTGGCGCGACGTAGAAGGGCCAGATGACGCCACCTACCCCGACAGTAACGAGCTTTTTTCCATCGGATCGCCGCTGGCGCGCAGCCTGGGCCTCAGGCGTATAGGCATTCATCATGAACGTTTACCGCCGGGGCGTCGGACGTCCTATCCCCATGCGGAAAGTGACGAAGAAGAGTTTATCTACGTGCTTGAGGGCTATCCTGAAGCCTGGATTAATGGCTATTTGTGGAAACTCGAACCCGGAGACAGCGTGGGCTTTCCCGCCGGAACGGGGGTATGCCACACCTTTATCAACAACACAGAGGAAGAGGTTCGGCTACTGGTGGTGGGGGAGGCCAACAAGAAGCACAACCGCATCTACTATCCGCTTAACCCGGTTTATGCCGCCACGCGGGAAGATCGCTGGGTAGACCATCCGCCACAGTTTTTTGGGCCGCACGATGGAAAACCTGGGAAAAAATAATTTCCTCTTCTATAAATATTGAGGGCCGTCACAAATTACAACAGGCCGTAAGGAAGTTTTACTTAGGGAATGAATTAGCGGGTCTTTTTATCTTTATTCACAGCAATAGTTCGCGCCTGTTTGGGGGATAACAGACAGGGGTTATTTCATAACAGACTATAAGACGGGCATACTGTGAAAAAACATTTTAAATTTTCGGTGGTTAGCATCGCTGTCTCCTTGTTTATGGCAAATCAGGCGGGAGCAGCCAATACCTGGACAGAATCACGTAGCGACGCGATGGGGGGCACCGGCGTTGCTTCGGGCAATTATGGTAGCGGGGCGTTAATTAACCCCGCGCTGCTGGCAAAGGCAAAACCGGACGATGACGTGACGGTCATTTTGCCGTCCGTTGGGGTGCAGGTAACGGATGAGGACAATCTTCAGGATGAGATTGATACCATCAACGACAAAATCAATCACTATAAGGATGTGGTTGATAACCTTACGCCAATCGAGGTTATTACTAATCCGTTAGGCTCCATCAACCAGTTCCAGGGCGCGGCCAAAGATCTGGCCGATGAGCTGGACTATCTCAAAGGCAAAACCGCTCGCGCGACGGCAGGAGCAGGCCTTGCAGTAAGTATCCCTAACGATGTGCTTTCAGTGGCCTTTATGGCGAAAGGGTACGCCCATGGCCGGGTAAGTTCGTCTATCGACCAGCAGGATATTGATTATCTGCGCGGTATTCAAAGAAGCAATCTGGTGGCTGCCGGCGTTGCCCTGGACGCTGCGCTGAACGGCACGGACCAGATCACTAAAAACCTCAACTCAACGGCGTCCGGTCGGGCGGCGATTATCTCCGACTACGGTATTGCCGTTGCCCGCCAGTTTGACCTTGGCGGCGTTCCGGTTTCCGTGGGCGTGACGCCAAAACTGCAAAAAAGCTGGATCTATAACTACACCACCTCGATCTACGATTACGACAGTAATAAGTGGAACGATAGCCGCTACCGTACAGACGATACCGGCTTTAACGTCGATGCCGGTATTGCCGCTGATTTTGGCGAAAACTGGACGGTCGGCGTGAGCGGGCAAAACCTGATGTCGCGCGATATCGACACCAAAGATATCCGCATCCGCAACGGGCGTACGGGGGAAGTGGTGAGCTATAAAGACACCTACCAGATCCGTCCGCTGGTGACCGCGGGCGCTGCCTGGCACAACGATCTGGTGACCCTGACCGCCGATGGCGATCTGACCGAAACCAAAGGCTTTAAGAGCGAAGATACGTCGCAGTATGTTGGGGTCGGTGCTGAAGTGACTCCGCTGAGCTGGCTGGCGGTGCGTGCCGGTTATCGTGCGGATATGAAAGGGAACGACAGCAACGTCTTTACCGGCGGTGTCGGTTTCGCGCCGTTCAATACCGTTCATGTTGACCTGATGGGCCTGTATGGCGAGGACGAAACCTGGGGCGCAGGGGCTCAGCTGAGCATGACGTTCTAAAGTACACCGGAGGCGCTGCGCCTCCGGCTTTTCTTTGTGCTATAGTAGCGCCCCTTTTCCACCAGATGCTTAAAACTTCGCCATGTCGTCAGAACACCAGACCGCTTTTCCTGCACACCGTTTCTCTATTGCGCCAATGCTCGACTGGACGGACAGACACTGCCGCTATTTCCTGCGCCAGCTCTCCCGCCATACGCTGCTGTACACCGAAATGGTGACCACGGGCGCAATTATTCACGGTAAGGGCGACTACCTGGCATACAGTGAAGAAGAGCATCCGGTTGCGCTGCAGCTGGGGGGCAGCGATCCGGTCGCGCTGGCCCAGTGTGCAAAGCTGGCGGAAGAACGCGGCTACGACGAGATCAACCTGAACGTTGGCTGCCCTTCCGACCGCGTGCAAAACGGCATGTTCGGCGCCTGTCTGATGGGTAACGCACAGCTGGTGGCGGACTGCATTAAAGCGATGCGCGATGTGGTCTCCATTCCTGTGACGGTCAAAACCCGTATCGGCATTGACGACCAGGACAGCTACGAATTCCTGTGCGATTTCATCAATACGGTGTCAGGGAAAGGCGAGTGTGAGATGTTTATCATCCACGCCCGCAAAGCCTGGCTTTCAGGCCTTAGCCCGAAAGAGAACCGTGAGATCCCGCCGCTGGACTACCCGCGCGTGTACCAGCTGAAACGTGATTTCCCGCACCTGACGATGTCAATCAACGGCGGTATTACGTCGCTGGAAGAGGCGAAAGCGCACCTTGAGCATATGGATGGCGTGATGGTCGGGCGCGAGGCGTATCAAAATCCGGGCATTCTGGCGACGGTCGATCGCGAAATCTTTGGCGTTGCAGGCGCAGACACCGATCCGGTTACCGTCGTGCGTGCCATGTACCCTTACATTGAGCGCGAGTTGAGCAATGGCACCTATCTAGGCCACATCACCCGCCATATGCTTGGCCTGTTCCAGGGTATTCCGGGCGCGCGCCAGTGGCGTCGCTACCTCAGTGAGAACGCGCATAAAGCCGGTGCCGATATTGAGGTGCTGGAACATGCGCTGCGGCTGGTGGCGGATAAGCGATAATTTCGCTAAAAGATCGTCAAATTCACCACGCCCTGCGGATCCTCGCGGGGCGTTTTGCTTTAAGAACAATAGGTTAGTTTTGGCATGATTCTTGTAATGATTGCAGCATCATTCGGGAACTCGTGGGAGAGCACCATGCTTGAACTACTTTTTGTGATTGGCTTTTTTGTCATGCTGATGGTCACGGGCGTGTCGCTGCTCGGCATTCTGGCCGCGCTCGTTGTGGCCACGGTGGTTATGTTTATTGGCGGATTATTTGCCCTGACGATCAAACTGCTGCCGTGGCTGCTGCTGGCTATCGCCGTGGTGTGGGTAATACGGGCGATTAAAGCGCCAAAACTGCCGACTTATCAGCGCAATAACCGCTTCCGTTACTAAGGTATTGAGGGGTTCGTCACATACTTGTAACTTTTCCGGCAGCATGGCTTAGAACAGAATAGGATTTACTTATCGAATCTGTCACTATGGCTGCCGCTACAGAATTCATCGAGCTGTACCCTACATACAGCCGAACTAAAAAAAGAAAGGGCTTCCCACGGGAAGCCCAATTTCTTTTTGGGGGTCAGGGAATTAGCAAACTGGAACCCTGCGTCGCCCGGCTTTCCAGCACCTCATGCGCGCGCTGCGCATCGGTTAGCGGGTATTTCTGCGCATCCGCCACATCCACCTTAATCACGCCGCTGGCTATTAGCGAGAACAACTCGTTGCTGGCTTCCTCCAGTTCTTCCCGGTTGGTGATGTAACCCTGCAAAGAAGGGCGCGTCACGTACAGCGACCCTTTCTGATTCAGAATGCCGAGATTGATGCCGGTGACAGCGCCTGAGGCGTTACCAAAGCTCACCATCAGCCCGCGACGCTGCAGGCAGTCCAGCGACGCTTCCCAGGTGTCTTTCCCCACCGAGTCATACACGACGCGTACTTTTTTGCCGCCGGTAATCTCTTTTAGCCGCTCGACGATGCTCTCTTCCCGGTAGTTGATCACCTGCCACGCGCCCGCGTCCAGCGCACGCTGGGCTTTTTGCGCACTGCCTGTGGTGCCGATCAGCTTCGCGCCTAAGGCTTTCGCCCACTGGCAGGCAATCAGCCCCACGCCACCGGCGGCAGCATGGAACAGGAACTGCTCATCGGGCTTAATTTCGTAGGTTTTGCGCAGCAGGTAATAGACCGTCAGCCCTTTCAGGAATGAGGCGGCCGCCTGCTCAAAGGAGATGGCGTTCGGCAGCAGGGCGGCTTTGTCCGCCGGGACGTTGTGGATGGAGCTATAAGCGCCCAGGGCAGACTGTGCATACACCACACGATCGCCTTCTTTAATGTGCTTAACCGCACTGCCCACTTTGCTGACGATGCCGGCCGCCTCAGTGCCCAGGCCACTCGGCATTGACGGAGGCGGGTAGAGACCGCCGCGAATATAGGTATCAATGTAGTTAATGCCGATAGCTCTGTTTTCCACCTGAATTTCGTTCTCGCCAGGCGCGGTGGGGGTAAACTCCACCGCTTTCAGCACTTCAGGACCGCCGTGTTTCTGGAACTCAATGCGCGTTGCCATGCTCCCTCCGTAAGAAAAATATGGTAATCTTTCGACCCACTCTTTATCTCGGTAACTCCATTCACTATGGCAGGAAACAAACCCTTCAACAAACAGACTGAACCTCGCGAGCGTGATTTCCAGGTCGCAGGGTTAAAAGTCCCGCCGCACTCGATTGAAGCGGAACAGTCGGTGTTGGGCGGTTTAATGCTGGATAACGAACGCTGGGACGACGTCGCCGAGCGCGTAGTGTCTGAAGATTTCTACACACGTCCGCACCGCCATATCTTTACCGAAATGGCGCGCCTGCAGGAGTCCGGCAGCCCGATTGACCTGATCACGCTCGCGGAGTCGCTGGAGCGTCAGGGGCAGCTGGACAGCGTCGGCGGCTTTGCCTACCTGGCAGAGCTGTCAAAAAACACGCCAAGTGCGGCGAACATCAGCGCTTACGCCGACATCGTGCGCGAACGTGCCGTCGTCCGCGAGATGATCTCGGTAGCGAACGAAATCGCCGAAGCCGGATTCGACCCGCAGGGCCGCACCAGCGAAGACCTGCTCGACCTTGCTGAGTCCCGCGTCTTTAAAATCGCCGAAAGCCGTGCCAACAAAGATGAAGGCCCGAAAAACATCGCCGACGTACTCGACGCCACCGTTGCGCGTATAGAGCAGCTTTTCCAGCAGCCGCACGACGGCGTGACCGGGGTGAACACAGGCTATGACGATCTCAACAAAAAAACGGCGGGTCTTCAGCCGTCGGATTTGATTATCGTCGCGGCGCGTCCGTCGATGGGTAAAACGACATTTGCGATGAACCTCGTCGAAAATGCGGCGATGTTGCAGGATAAGCCGGTGCTTATTTTCAGTCTCGAGATGCCCTCGGAGCAGATTATGATGCGTTCTCTGGCATCCCTGTCGCGCGTGGATCAGACCCGCATCCGTACCGGCCAGCTCGACGACGAGGACTGGGCGCGCATCTCCGGCACCATGGGCATTTTGCTGGAAAAACGGAACATCTATATCGATGACTCCTCCGGCCTGACGCCGACGGAAGTGCGCTCCCGCGCGCGCCGCATCGCCCGTGAACACGGCGGCATCGGCCTTATCATGATCGACTACCTTCAGCTGATGCGCGTCCCGTCGCTCTCCGACAACCGTACGCTGGAAATTGCAGAGATTTCCCGCTCGCTCAAGGCGTTAGCTAAAGAGCTTCACGTGCCGGTAGTGGCGCTGTCGCAGCTTAACCGCTCCCTGGAACAGCGTGCAGACAAACGCCCGGTCAACTCCGACCTGCGTGAATCCGGCTCCATTGAGCAGGATGCCGACTTAATCATGTTCATCTACCGTGATGAGGTCTATCACGAGAACAGCGACCTGAAAGGGATCGCCGAAATTATTATTGGTAAGCAACGTAACGGCCCCATCGGTACGGTACGTCTGACCTTTAACGGACAGTGGTCGCGTTTCGACAACTATGCCGGTCCTCAATATGATGATGAGTAATTTCTAAGGAATTCAAATGCAAGCGGCAACTGTTGTTATTAACCGCCGCGCTCTGCGACACAACCTGCAACGTCTGCGTGAACTGGCGCCCGCCAGCAGGCTCGTTGCAGTCGTGAAAGCGAACGCTTACGGACACGGTCTTCTTGAGACCGCGCGAACGCTCCCCGATGCCGACGCCTTTGGCGTCGCCCGTCTCGAAGAAGCTCTCCGCCTGCGCGCAGGCGGCATTACGCAACCGATTCTGCTCCTCGAAGGTTTTTTTGAAGCCTCAGATCTGCCGACCATTGCAGACCAGCAGCTGCATACGGCTGTCCATAACGAAGAACAACTGGCCGCGCTGGAAACGGCTGAACTGAGCGAGCCGGTCACCGTCTGGATGAAGCTCGATACGGGCATGCACAGGCTGGGCGTGCGTCCGGAAAACGCGGAGGCGTTTTATCAGCGTTTGTGCCAGTGCAAAAATGTGCGTCAGCCGGTCAATATCGTCAGCCACTTCGCCCGTGCCGATGAGCCCGAATGTGGCGCAACCGAGCAGCAGCTTGATATCTTCAACACCTTCTGCGAAGGCAAGCCGGGAATGCGCTCCATTGCGGCATCCGGCGGCATTCTGCTGTGGCCGCAATCCCACTTCGACTGGGCGCGTCCGGGGATTATCCTGTATGGCGTTTCCCCGCTTGAGAATAAACCCTGGGGGCCGGACTTAGGCTTTAAGCCGGTGATGTCGCTGGTATCAAAGCTGATTGCCGTGCGGGAGCACAAAGCGGGCGAGCCGGTGGGTTACGGCGGTACCTGGACCAGCGAGCGCGACACGCGGCTTGGCGTGGTGGCGATGGGCTACGGCGACGGCTATCCGCGCGCGGCACCAACGGGCACGCCGGTGCTGGTCAATGGTCGTGAAGTGAAAATTGTCGGCCGCGTGGCGATGGACATGATTTGCGTGGATCTTGGGCCCGGCGCGCAGGATAAAGCGGGCGACGATGCGGTGATGTGGGGTGAAGGTCTGCCCGTCGAGCGCATTGCTGAGATTACAAAAGTAAGTGCTTACGAACTTATTACGCGTCTGACGTCGCGGGTGGCGATGAAATACATCGACTGAGCTTTAACGGGATGCGATGCATCCCGCTTCTGTTAACATCCCCTCGATCTTATTCCGCTTCCGGTTTATTGTTGAAAACCCTGCCTCATAATAATCCGGAGAACATCGCGTGTTTCAGAAAGTAGACGCCTACGCCGGCGACCCTATTCTCTCCTTAATGGAGCGTTTCAAAGAAGATCCTCGCAGCGATAAAGTGAACCTCAGCATTGGTCTGTATTACAACGAGGATGGCATCATTCCTCAACTGAAAGCCGTTGCCGAAGCCGAAGCACGTCTTAACGCAACCCCGCACGGTGCTTCGCTTTATTTGCCGATGGAAGGGTTAAACACCTACCGTAATACGATTGCGCCGCTGCTGTTTGGTGCGGACCACGCGGTGCTCGCGCAAAAGCGCGTGGCGACTATCCAGACGCTGGGCGGCTCGGGTGCGCTGAAGGTAGGCGCAGATTTCCTGAAAAAATATTTCCCGGATTCCGGCGTGTGGGTCAGCGACCCGACGTGGGAAAACCACGTGGCCATCTTTGAAGGTGCGGGCTTTAAGGTCGAGACCTATCCGTGGTTCGACAGCGAAACCAACGGCGTGCGCGTCGAAGCGCTGCTGGAAAAACTGAACACCCTGCCGGCGCGCAGCATCGTGCTGCTGCACCCATGCTGCCATAACCCGACCGGGGCGGACCTCACCAATGCCCAGTGGGATGCGGTGATCGAGGTGCTGAAGGCACGTAATTTGATCCCGTTCCTCGACATCGCCTATCAGGGCTTTGGCGCGGGCATGGAAGAAGATGCTTACGCCATCCGCGCCGTTGCCAGCGCCGGGCTGCCAGCGCTGGTCAGCAACTCCTTCTCAAAGATCTTCTCTCTCTACGGCGAGCGCGTTGGCGGTCTGTCCGTGGTGTGTGAAGACGCCGAAGCCGCGGGGCGCGTTCTCGGCCAACTGAAAGCGACGGTCCGCCGTATTTACTCCAGCCCGCCGAACTTTGGTGCGCAGGTGGTGGCGACCGTTCTGGGCGACGAACAGCTGAAAGCCACCTGGCTTGCGGAAGTGGAAGCGATGCGCAAGCGCATTCTGTCGATGCGTCAGGAACTTGTTAACGTGCTGAAAGAGGCGGTGCCGGGGCATAACTTCGACTATCTGCTCAAGCAGCGCGGGATGTTCAGCTATACCGGACTGAGCGCGGCACAGGTCGATCGCCTGCGTGACGAGTTCGGCGTCTACCTGATCGCCAGCGGCCGTATGTGCGTGGCGGGCCTGAATGCCGGCAACGTCCAGCGCGTGGCGCAGGCGTTTGCTGCTGTAATGTAAATGCTCACTAACCCAGCCCTCTCCCCGTGGGAGAGGGCTGGGGTGAGGGCATCAGACCGCATAAACACGTCCCCCGGCACTTTGTGATCGTCTTCTTTTTATTCATCTTTATAAGTAAAAACTCCTTTCCTTCCCCTCCCGCCGGGGTTATGGTCGGATAGATTTTTGACCATCCACTCAAAATATAAAGATAACAAACTGAATATTCAGGGGAAAATATGCGCAAGATCACACTGGCGCTCAGCGCCGCCTGCTTATTGTTCTCGCTTAATAGCGCCGTCGTCGCGCGAGCTTCCGCACCGACGCCGCTTTACACCGGCACCACCGCCGCCATCCTTGCCGAGCAGGCACCCATTCACTGGGTTTCCGTGGCCCAAATCGAAAACAGCCTGATGGGCCGCCCGCCAATGGCCGTGGGCTTCGACATTGACGATACCGTGCTGTTCTCAAGCCCTGGCTTCTGGCGTGGCAAGAAAACGTATTCTCCGGACAGCGAAGCGTATCTGAAGAACCCGGAGTTCTGGGAAAAAATGAATAACGGCTGGGATGAGTTCAGCATTCCGAAAGAGGTGGCCCGCGCGCTGATCGCCATGCACGTTAAGCGCGGCGACAGCATTTACTTTGTCACCGGCCGTAGCCAGACCAAAACGGAGACCGTATCCAAAACCCTGCAGGACGATTTTCAGATCCCGGCGGCCAGCATGAATCCGGTCATTTTTGCCGGTGATAAAGAGGGACAAAACACCAAAACCCAGTGGCTGGAGCAGAAAAACATCAAAGTGTTCTACGGTGATTCGGATAACGACATTACCGCGGCGCAGGATGTGGGGGCCAGAGCGATCCGGGTGCTGCGTGCCTCTAACTCTACCTATCGACCGCTGCCGATGGCAGGCAAGTTTGGCGAGGAGGTGATTGTTAACTCCGAGTATTAGTTCTAGAGCGGCGGGTTTGATTCTTTTTTGAACAAATCCGCCGCTGCGGGTTTTACCTTTCGCCTTCTTGCTGCACACTTAGAAAGATTCATCTTTCAGAACGGAGCAGCTCATGTGGTATCAACAGACCCTGACCTTAAGCGCTAAACCCCGCGGGTTTCACCTGGTGACGGACGAAGTCATCGGGCAACTCCGCGACCTGTCGCGCGTCAAAACGGGTTTACTGCATCTGCTGCTTCAGCACACGTCAGCCTCCCTCACGCTTAATGAAAATTGCGACCCTACCGTCCGGTCTGATATGGAACACCATTTCCTGAAGACGGTTCCGGACAACGCCCCCTACGAGCACGATTATGAAGGCGCAGATGACATGCCTTCGCATATCAAATCTTCTCTGCTGGGCGTATCGCTGATGCTGCCGGTTCATAACGGGCGGCTAATGCTGGGAACGTGGCAAGGGATCTGGCTGGGAGAACATCGCATTCACGGTGGTTCGCGTAAAATTATCGCAACGCTACAAGGGGAATAAAGATGACAATTTCGGAGATACTTCAGTACTGCATGAGCAAGCCTGGCGCGGAACAAAGCGTTCACAGCGACTGGAAAGCCACGCAGATCAAAGTGGGAGACGTGCTGTTTGCGATGGTGAAAGAGGTTGAAGGGCGCCCGGCGGCGTCGCTGAAAACCAGCCCGGAACTGGCGGATCTATTACGTCAGCAGCATGATGATGTGAGGCCGAGCCAGCACCTCAATAAGGCGCACTGGAGTACCGTTTATCTGGACGGCTCGCTGCCCGGCTCGCAAATTTACTATCTGGTGGATGCGTCCTACAAGCAGGCGGTTGAACTGCTGCCGGAAGCGACCCGACAGCAGCTCTCCGTGTAACAATTACAGCAACGGTTTAAGGAAGCGCGCGGTGTGCGAGGCTTCGCACTCTGCAACGGTCTCTGGCGTACCGGAGACGAGGATTTCACCCCCGCCGCTACCGCCTTCCGGGCCGAGATCGACAATCCAGTCCGCGGTTTTAATCACGTCCAGATTATGTTCGATGACCACAATCGTGTTGCCCTGATCGCGCAGCTGATGCAGCACCTCAAGCAACTGCTGTATATCCGCAAAGTGCAGGCCGGTGGTCGGCTCATCCAGAATGTAGAGCGTCTGGCCGGTACCACGCTTGGACAGCTCGCGCGCCAGCTTCACGCGCTGCGCCTCACCGCCGGACAGGGTTGTTGCTGACTGCCCCAGGCGAATGTAGGTCAGGCCTACGTCCATCAGCGTCTGCAGCTTACGCGCCAGCGCAGGGACGGCGTCAAAGAACTCGCGCGCCTCTTCGATGGTCATGTCCAGCACTTCGTGAATGGTCTTGCCTTTGTATTTAATCTCCAGCGTTTCGCGGTTATAGCGCTTGCCTTTGCACTGGTCGCACGGCACGTAGATATCCGGCAGGAAGTGCATCTCAACCTTGATCACGCCGTCGCCCTGACACGCTTCACAGCGGCCGCCGCGCACGTTAAAGCTGAAACGTCCTGGCGTATACCCGCGCGAACGCGCTTCCGGTACGCCGGCGAAGAGTTCACGTACGGGCGTGAAGACGCCGGTATAGGTTGCCGGGTTAGAGCGCGGCGTACGGCCAATCGGGCTCTGGTCGATGTCGATAACCTTGTCGAAATGCTCCAGCCCCTGAATATCGCGGTACGGTGCAGGCTCGGCCAGCGTCGCGCCGTTCAGCGCCGTCTGCGCAATCGGGAACAGCGTATCGTTGATCAGCGTCGATTTACCGGAACCGGACACGCCGGTAATGCAGGTAAACAGGCCAACCGGCAGCGTCAGGGTGACGTCCTTCAGGTTGTTGCCGCGCGCCCCTGTGAGCTCCAGCACTTTTTCCGGGTTCGCCGCGACGCGCTGTTTTGGTACTTCAATTTTGCGCTTGCCGCTCATGTACTGGCCGGTCAGCGACTCGGGCACCGCCATAATGTCCTTCAGCGTACCTTCCGCCACCACCTGGCCGCCGTGCACGCCCGCGCCCGGGCCGATGTCGATCACGTGGTCTGCGGCGCGAATTGCGTCTTCGTCGTGCTCCACCACGATTACCGTGTTGCCGAGATTGCGCAGGTGGATCAGCGTGCCGAGCAGACGCTCGTTGTCGCGCTGGTGCAGGCCGATGGACGGTTCATCCAGCACGTACATCACGCCGACTAAGCCCGCGCCAATCTGGCTCGCCAGACGGATACGCTGGGCTTCACCGCCGGAGAGCGTTTCCGCCGAGCGGGAAAGCGTCAGGTAGTTCAGGCCAACGTTCACGAGGAACTTGAGGCGATCGCCGATCTCTTTCAGCACTTTTTCGGCGATTTTCGCACGCTGGCCGGAAAGCTTCAGGTTGTTGAAGAAGTCCATTGCGTGGCCGATGCTCATGTCTGAGATGGTCGGCAGCGCCGTGTTTTCCACAAACACGTGGCGCGCTTCGCGACGCAGACGCGTGCCCTCACAGGTGGCGCAGGAGCGGTTGCTGATGAACTTCGCCAGCTCCTCGCGCACCGCGCTGGATTCGGTCTCTTTGTAGCGGCGCTCCATATTGTGCAGCACCCCTTCGAACGGGTGGCGACGCACGGAGGTATCGCCGCGATCGTTCATGTATTTGAACTCGATGTTCTCTTTGCCGGAACCGAACAGGATCACTTTGTGCACGTTCGGGCTCAGGCTCGCCCACGGCGCTTCAACGTCGAATTTGTAGTGCTCCGCCAGCGACTTCAGCATCTGGAAGTAGTAGAAGTTACGCTTATCCCAGCCGCGAATCGCACCGCCCGCGAGCGACAGCTCGGGGTTCTGGATCACGCGATCCGGATCGAAATACTGCTGCACGCCCAGACCGTCACAGGTCGGGCACGCGCCCGCCGGGTTGTTGAACGAGAACAGGCGCGGTTCCAGCTCGCGCATGCTGTAGCCGCAAATCGGGCAGGCGAAGTTGGCGGAGAAGAGCAGCTCTTCCGCTTTCGGGTCGTCCATGTCGGAGACCACGGCCGTGCCGCCAGAGAGTTCCAGCGCGGTTTCAAAGGATTCAGCCAGACGCGTGGCGAGATCGTCACGCACCTTAAAGCGGTCAATCACCACTTCGATGGTGTGTTTCTTTTGCAGCTCAAGCTTTGGCGGATCGGACAGGTCACACACTTCGCCGTCGATACGGGCGCGGATATAGCCCTGGCTTGCCAGGTTCTCCAGCGTTTTGGTGTGCTCGCCTTTACGCTCTTTGATGATCGGTGCCAGCAGCATCAGGCGTTTGCCTTCCGGCTGCGACAGCACGTTATCCACCATCTGGCTCACGGTCTGTGCCGCCAGCGGGACATCGTGGTCCGGGCAGCGCGGCTCACCCACGCGGGCATACAGCAGACGCAGGTAGTCATGGATTTCGGTAATGGTACCGACCGTTGAACGCGGGTTATGCGAGGTAGACTTCTGCTCAATAGAGATAGCAGGCGATAACCCTTCAATATGGTCGACATCCGGTTTTTCCATCAGCGACAGGAACTGACGCGCGTACGCCGAGAGCGATTCAACGTAACGACGCTGTCCTTCGGCATACAAGGTGTCGAAAGCCAGTGAGGATTTGCCAGACCCCGAAAGCCCGGTCACGACGATGAGTTTGTCGCGAGGGATTATGAGGTTGATATTCTTGAGATTATGGGTGCGGGCGCCCCGAACTTCGATCTTATCCATTCACCTTTCCCGGTTGGAACACGGATTGCCTGGTTTGTTTGAAGGACAAACGGCTGTCAGAAACGGCTAATTATGACACAAAATGACCTGTTTGAATATACAGTATTGGAATGCATTTTCTGATTCACTGTGTAACAATGTTGAGTTCGCGGGAGAACTCTGGAACGTGCTACGCAACTATCAAAGTGCAGCATGGAAATGGTACACTCGCGCGTTTACACTATTAAGAAACGTATTCAGGAGACACGAACATGGCCAGCAGAGGCGTAAACAAGGTGATTCTCGTCGGTAATCTGGGCCAGGACCCGGAAGTACGCTACATGCCGAGTGGTGGCGCAGTTGCCAACATTACGCTGGCTACTTCCGAATCCTGGCGTGATAAAGCGACCGGTGAAATGAAAGAGCAGACCGAATGGCACCGCGTTGTGCTGTTTGGCAAACTGGCCGAAGTAGCCGGTGAGTATCTGCGTAAAGGTTCTCAGGTCTATATCGAAGGCCAGCTGCGTACCCGCAAATGGACCGACCAATCCGGTCAGGAAAAATACACCACGGAAGTGGTGGTGAACGTGGGCGGCACCATGCAAATGCTGGGTGGCCGTCAGGGCGGTGGCGCACCGGCAGGTGGCGGTCAGAACCAGCAGCAGGGCGGTTGGGGTCAGCCTCAGCAGCCGCAGGGCGGCAACCAGTTCAGCGGCGGCGCGCAGTCTCGTCCGCAGCAGCAGTCTGCTCCGGCACCGTCTAACGAACCGCCAATGGACTTCGACGACGATATCCCGTTCTGATCAACGGATGCTAAAACAAAAAACCCAGACATCGTCTGGGTTTTTTTATTGCTGAAGGGATCAGGTAATCACCATCGGCCAGTCTGGTGGGGTGTGGTTCATCGCCTCAACCATCACCACTTTTATATTTTCCCAGACCGCGGCCATATCCAGCAGGGTAATGCCCAGCAGGCCCGTTGCGAACCAGCAGGCCGCGCCAAGCCCTAACAGGGTACTTATGACGGCAAGACCCGCGTAGTCGGATTTACGAAACTGAATGTTCAGCGTGCTGGCTAAAAACATCAAAACCGCGCTCAACAAGGGCCAGCGCAGGAGAACCATGCTGGTAGTAATGGTTGCCATAAAACCCATCCTCTACAAAACAGACGAACTGAATGAAACAGTGTTTCTCGTTACACAATATGTGTGAACTATATCACATTTGTTGATTTATTCGCCAGTGTCTGCGTAGCCAAAAAAGGGGATTTTATTACCCGAAAAAAAGAGCATGCGGTTCGGGACCGCCTTCGCACAGGGGGAGGCGGATCCACAACGCGCTGAGGTAATCCCGTCGGGTGAGTGGGGAAGAGCATCTGGAGGCAGAGAGACGGCCAGTCGTGCCGTTTTTAGGGGGCGCATTATTTTCTGATAATATTGTGGTGATGTCTGATTATTTATAAAACAACGAACAAAATATACCCGCAGAAATAGGATGAAACGTCACGTTGGTGTTGTACTTTTTTCATGCCGCCAGAAGTTTTGCTTAATCAGCGATCCTCTGTTGTGTTCTCTTCAAACCTCCCGTACGCGATGGATAATTATTTTCCTTAATTAAAACGGAACGAATACTTACAGTTTAGCTTACGGGAAAATATTATCGTCATAACGAAATTTAAGATTTTTAATACTAAAAGTCAGTTGCTAACTTCGCATGATTCATGCAACGTAATCACCTGTTTAACAAAGCATCCGGCCTTCATTACTACAGGCGTACAACATGCAGGGATATAGGGCGGGAAATGAATCGTAGCGCGCGGCGCAAAATGCTCAGAGTGGTAGGGATCATCATGGTAGTTATGCTGCCGGTGATGCTTGCTCTATGGTTTGCCCAGCTACGAGCCGAGTCGGAAACGAGCGCTCAGCTACGGACATTTGCTGAACTGGCTTTAGACAAAACAGAACTGGTAATTCAACAAGTTGAACTGGCCAGGGGCGAGGCAGAAAAATATCAGGGTGAACGTTGTACGCCGGAACATCGTCAATATATGTTGAACGTTGTTCGTGGCCGCCTGTTTGTCGCCGATTTAATTTATGCTGAAGGTCAGAATTTTCTTTGTTCGACCGTTTTTACACCGGATCAACCCTACGTCATTCCGGTCGCTAATTACACGCGTAAACCTGACGTTGCTATCTATTATTTTCGCGATACGCCATTTTATACTGGCTATAAAATGACATATATGCAGCGCGGAAATTATGTCGTGGTGGTCAATCCGCTTTCTTACAGTGAAGTGATGTCTACCGATCATTCCCTTGCATGGGGGGTATACGACACGGTAACTAATGCCTTCTTTTCCGTCAGCCAGAAAGCCAATGCGACTTTATTAAATTCGATGATTCGGGATAAGGAATCGGTATTTCAAAAAGATAACCGTTTCTATACCGTCGTGAAATCGACAAATCGGCCTATTGCCGCCATCGTGTCGACGTCAGATAAACGTTTTTATGAAACGCTCTATCACCAGGCGACGTTGACGCTACCGCTGGGAATGATCTGCAGCATTATTATTTTGCTGGTGTGGTCCCGCACCCATCGTGAGCTTAATTCGCCGGGGCGCTTACTGCACCGGGCGCTGAACAAGCGCCAGCTTTGTGTGCACTATCAGCCGATTATTGATATCAAGAACAACCAGTGTGTGGGGGCAGAGGCGCTGTTGCGCTGGCCTGGTTTCAATGGGCAGGTAATGAGCCCGGCTGAGTTTATTCCGCTTGCGGAAAAAGAGGGAATGAGCGAGCGGATTACGGATTATGTCGTTGAGGAGGTGTTCAGCGATCTGGGCCATTTCCTGGCGGCGCATCCGCATCTCTATATTTCGATCAACCTGTCGGCCACGGACTTCCACTCCTCGCGGCTGATCGCCATGATTTCTGACAAGGCCCGGCACTACGCCGTACGCGCCCAGCAAATTAAAATTGAAGTGACGGAGCGCGGCTTTATCGATGTGCCAAAAACCACGCCGGTGATTCAGGCCTTCCGTCAGGCGGGCTATGAAGTGGCGATCGATGATTTCGGGACCGGTTATTCCAACCTGCACAACCTCTACTCGTTGAACGTGGATATTCTGAAAATCGATAAATCGTTTATCGACACTTTAACCACCAACAGCACCAGCCACCTGATCGCCGAGCATATTATCGAGATGGCGCAAAGCCTGCGGCTTAAAACCATTGCGGAAGGGGTTGAGACGGCTGAGCAGGTGAGCTGGCTGTTGAAGCGCGGCGTTGAGTTCTGTCAGGGATGGCACTTCGCGAAAGCGATGCCGCCCCAGGAGTTTATGACCTGGCAGCAGCAACCTTTGCACTGATATGCATTAATTCAACTGGTGGCGATAATCGCTCGGCGTACGGTCAAACTCGCGGCGAAACACGCGGGAAAAGGTTTGTTGCGAGACATAGCCAAGATCCATCGCGATATCAAAAATCGGCCGCTGCGTTGAGCGTAACGCCTGCGCCGCCAGCAGGAGCCTGCGCTGACGAATGTACTCCCCCAGCGTCTGGTGCATGACCGTGCGGAACATTCTCTGTAAATACCATTTCGAATAGCCCGATTTTTTTGCGACCACATCAATGTTCAACGGTTGGTCGATATGATCGTCAATCCATTCAATAAGTGTCTGAATAATTTGCTGATGCGACATAAGGTTGCCCCTCTGTAGATACAACTTTCTCGGTTGATTCGTCGTTTTCTCTGCGGGGGAGTATAATTCCTCAAGTTAACTTGAGGTAAAGAGGTTTTATGGAAAAGAGATTGCCGCGCATTAAAGCGCTTTTAACCCCCGGCGAAGTGGCAAAGCGAAGCGGCGTTGCGGTATCGGCGCTCCACTTCTATGAAAGCAAAGGGTTAATTAAAAGCATCCGTAACGGCGGAAACCAGCGCCGCTATACCCGTGACGTGCTCCGCTACGTGGCGATTATCAAAATTGCTCAACGCATCGGCATTCCCCTGGCGACGATCGGTGAGGCATTCGGCGTGTTGCCGGAAGGGCATACGCTTAGCCCGAAAGAGTGGAAAGAGCTTTCGTCCCAGTGGCGTGAAGAGCTGGACAGGCGTATCCACACGCTGGTGGCGCTGCGTGACGAGCTGGACGGCTGTATCGGCTGCGGCTGCCTGTCCCGTAGCGACTGCCCGCTACGTAACCCTGGCGACAGGTTGGGCGAGCAGGGGACCGGGGCGCGACTGCTGGAGGAGGATTGAGTTCTTGCGGCAAAAAGCATAATAAAGAACTAAAGCGCCACTAAGGGCGCTTTAGTTTTTCCCGGTCTTTGTCTTTCTCTCTATCCCGCTGGTTCACGGGAGGGTTTCCCCCGACATCAGCACCCCTCGTGTCGAGCTGGTTGGGGAGGTTCCGGATTGTGCTGACACTTTAATTCTATGCAAGACCCGTTTTTTCGCCAGCCGCGCTAGCCGTTTTTTAGACGAAATTTTTTCGCGGTGTTGTTCGATTTTCTATAGTTAAAAAGTATGAATAACAGGAGAAAATCATGCTCACGGTACATCACCTTAACCAGTCGCGCTCGCACCGCGTGATCTGGGCGCTGGAAGAGCTCGCCCTGCCTTATGAGATTGTTCACTACCAGCGCGAAAAGAACATGCTGGCACCCGAGTCCCTCAAAAAGGTGCATCCGTTGGGCAAATCGCCGGTCATTGAAGATAACGGGCTGATCCTTGCGGAGTCAGGCGCCATTCTGGAGTATCTGCAGGAAACCTATGATGCCGAATCGCGGCTGAAGCCTTTAGACCCCGCGCATAAGGTGCAATACCGCTTCTGGCTGCATTACGCAGAAGGGTCGCTGATGCCGCTGCTGCTCATGAAGCTGGTCTTCAGCAGCCTGGGCAAGCCGCCCGTGCCGTTTGGCATCCGAACACTGGGCAAGGCGCTGGGGCAGGGGGTACAGAAAGCGTATCTCAACCCCCAGCTGGAGACCCATGCGCGCTTTATTGACTCACATCTTGCTAAAAACAGCTGGTTTGCCGGAGAGACGTTAAGCATGGCCGACATTCAGATGAGCTTCCCCCTCTTTGCCCTGCTGGCGCGCGGCGGCATTGCTAATCTGCCGCATATTCAGGCATGGAAGCAAAAAGTGGAAACTAGTCCTGGCTGGCAAAGAGCCCTGCAACAAGGTGGCCCGTTAACGATCCCGGGCGAGGATTGAAATGTAAACAAATTGCGCATAGACGATAACGTTTGCGCATCCTCTGTTTATTTCTTCATCGTCATAAGTGAATTTTAGCGAAAAACGATAAAGTTCAGTTGAAAAGGGCGGGTATTAGGCTGGATAATCGTTTGCCTTAATTTGACCACCCGTTTTATAAGCGCGGAGCTAAACGTTTGCTTTTTTTGTGACGCCCTTTCGTCGCAAACGCAACACACGGATTTGACGTTTTAGCTGGCAGCGGTGTCTCCACCACGCTTATGGACGTTCTATAAAAACTCTCAGGGGATGTTTTCTATGTCTACGCCATCTGCGCGTACCGGCGGTTCACTTGACGCCATGTTTAAAATTTCGGCTCGTGGCAGCACCGTGCGCCAGGAAGTCGTTGCCGGTCTGACCACGTTTCTGGCGATGGTTTACTCCGTCATCGTGGTGCCGGGCATGCTGGGCAAGGCGGGCTTCCCGCCTGCGGCTGTCTTTGTCGCCACCTGCCTGGTGGCCGGCGTGGGCTCCATCGTAATGGGCCTGTGGGCGAACCTGCCGCTGGCGATTGGTTGCGCCATCTCTTTGACCGCCTTTACCGCGTTCAGTCTGGTGCTGGGCCAGCAGATCAGCGTACCGGTTGCCCTCGGCGCCGTGTTCCTGATGGGTGTACTGTTTACCATTATTTCTGCCACCGGCATCCGTAGCTGGATTTTGCGCAACCTGCCGCAGGGCGTGGCGCACGGCACCGGTATCGGTATCGGCCTGTTCCTGCTGCTGATCGCTGCCAACGGCGTGGGTCTGGTCATCAAGAACCCGCTGGACGGCCTGCCGGTAGCGCTCGGTCATTTTGCGAGTTTCCCGGTCATTATGTCGCTCATCGGTCTGGCGGTGATTATCGGCCTGGAAAAACTGAAGGTGCCGGGCGGCATTTTGCTGACCATTATTGGCATTTCCATCGTCGGCCTGATTTTCGATCCGACCGTTCACTTCTCCGGTATTTTCGCCATGCCGTCGCTGAGCGATGACAAAGGCAACTCCCTGATCGGCAGCCTGGATATCGTCGGCGCGCTGAACCCGGTGATCCTGCCAAGCGTGCTGGCGCTGGTGATGACCGCGGTATTTGACGCCACCGGTACCATTCGCGCGGTGGCCGGTCAAGCCAACCTGCTGGATAAAGACGGTCAGATTATTGATGGCGGCAAAGCGCTGACCACCGACTCCCTGAGCAGCGTCTTCTCTGGTCTGGTGGGTGCGGCGCCTGCGGCGGTGTATATCGAATCTGCAGCGGGTACGGCGGCAGGCGGTAAAACCGGCCTGACGGCCATCACCGTTGGCGTGCTGTTCCTGCTGATCCTGTTCCTCTCTCCGCTCTCCTACCTGGTGCCTGCGTATGCGACCGCGCCAGCGCTGATGTACGTCGGCCTGCTGATGCTGAGCAACGTGGCGAAAATCGATTTTGCGGACTTCGTGGATGCCATGTCCGGCCTGATTACCGCAGTGTTTATCGTCCTGACCTGTAACATCGTGACCGGCATCATGATCGGTTTCGCGTCGCTGGTGATTGGTCGTCTGGTTTCCGGTGAGTGGCGCAAGCTGAACATCGGCACCGTGGTGATCGCCGTTGCGTTGGTCGCCTTCTACGCGGGCGGCTGGGCAATCTAAATTATCCATTGATGCGAAAACGGGTGGCTCAGGCCGCCCGTTTTTATTTTCAGGACTCATCCCGTTGCCTTTTGCGTTACTCTGGAGAGGATAGAATAAGAGGCACGACGCCTCAGGTTTGGCTTAAAAAGAAACACAGCAAACAGGGAACGCATGGAAATTTTCTTCACAATACTCATCATGACCCTTGTGGTCTCGTTATCCGGGGTAGTCACACGCGTACTGCCCTTCCAGGTCCCCCTGCCTTTAATGCAAATAGCCATCGGCGCGCTGCTGGCGTGGCCGACGTTCGGTCTGCACGTGGAGTTCGATCCGGAACTTTTCCTCGTGCTGTTTATCCCGCCGCTGCTGTTTGCCGATGGGTGGAAAACGCCGACGCGCGAATTTCTTGAGCACGGGCGAGAGATCTTCGGCCTGGCGCTGGCGCTGGTGGTCGTTACCGTGGTTGGGATTGGTTTCCTGATCTACTGGGCCGTACCGGGTATCCCGTTAATTCCCGCCTTTGCGCTGGCCGCCGTGCTGTCGCCGACCGACGCCGTGGCCCTTTCCGGCATTGTGGGTGAAGGGCGCATTCCGAAGAAAATAATGGGCATTTTGCAGGGCGAGGCGTTAATGAACGACGCTTCCGGCCTGGTGGCCCTGAAGTTTGCCGTGGCGGTAGCCATGGGCACCATGGTCTTTACCATTGGTGGCGCGACCCTGGAATTCTTCAAGGTGGCGATTGGCGGTATTCTCGCGGGTTTCGTGGTGAGCTGGCTGTATGGTCGTTCGCTGCGCTTCCTCAGCCGCTGGGGCGGCGATGAACCGGCGACGCAAATCGTTCTGCTGTTCCTGCTGCCGTTTGCCTCTTACCTTATCGCTGAACATATCGGCGTCTCGGGCATTCTGGCGGCGGTAGCGGCGGGGATGACCATCACCCGCTCCGGCGTGATGCGCCGCGCGCCGCTGGCGATGCGCCTGCGCGCCAACAGCACCTGGGCGATGCTGGAGTTTGTCTTTAACGGCATGGTCTTCCTGCTGCTGGGCCTGCAGCTGCCGGGCATTATGGAATCCTCGCTGATCGCGGCGGAGGCGGATCCAAACGTTGAAGTCTGGATGCTGTTTACCGATATCGTGCTGATCTACATGGCATTAATGCTGGTGCGTTTCGGCTGGCTGTGGACGATGAAAAAGTTCAGCGTCCGCTTCCTGACGAAAAAGCCGATGGAGTTCGGCTCCTGGACCACGCGCGAGCTGCTGATTGCCTCCTTCGCGGGCGTACGCGGGGCGATAACCCTCGCCGGTGTGCTCTCTATTCCGCTGCTGCTGCCGACGGGCGACGTCTTCCCGGCGCGCTACGAACTGGTGTTCCTGGCGGCGGGCGTGATTCTCTTCTCGCTGTTTGTCGGCGTGATTATGCTGCCGATTTTACTCCAGCACATTGATGCCGGTGACTCGACCCAACAGCACAAAGAGGAGCGGATAGCCCGTGCGGCGACGGCAGAAGTCGCGATTGTCGCCATTGAGAAGATGGAGGAGCGTCTGGCTGCCGATGCCGAAGAGAACATTGATAACCAGCTGCTGAAGGAAGTCAGTTCACGCGTGATTGGTAATTTGCGCCGTCGTGCTGACGGACGTAACGACGTGGAAAGTTCGTTGCAGGAAGAGAACCTCGAGCGTCGTTTCCGTCTGGCGGCGCTGCGCTCCGAGCGTGCCGAGCTGTATCACCTGCGCGCGACGCGTCAGATCAGCAACGAGACGCTGCAAAAGCTGCTGCACGATCTGGACCTGCTGGAAGCGCTGCTGATAGAGAATCAGTAGCGCGTTGTTGCCCGGTGGCGCTGCGCTTACCGGGCCTACATTTGAACCGTAGGCCGGGTAAGGCGAAGCCGCCACCCGGCACTATTCAGACCGCACCCAAAACCCCTCACAACATTGCAGCCACGCCTGTGCGCTGTGCGAAAGATACACCCCTTCACGCCAGATCATCCCTAACTGCCAGTGCAGGTCGCTCTCCAGCGGGATCCAGCGCAGCGTGTTTTTATCCAGCCGCTCGCAGATCGGCTGCGGCAGAATGGCAATTCCCACGCCCGCCTGCACCATTGCCGCGAGGAAATCCCACTGGCCGCTGCGCACCGCAATGCGCGGCTTCACGTTATGGTGGTTAAACAGGGTCATCAGCTGGCGGCTTAAGGCGAAGTCTTCGTTGTAGATCAGCAGCGGGTGTTCACCGAGCAGATCGGGCTTCACTGAGTCTATCTTCAGCCAGTCGCCGGAGCGGGGCACCAGCACGCACAGTGGATGGCTGAACAGCGGCAGCGTTGCCAGCCCGCTCTCTTCCTCCACGGGAAGGGCCGTCATCGCCACGTCCAGCTCGCCGTTGATCACCGCCTGCTGCACGGTCAGGCCGCCAAACTCAGATATTTTAAGCTCAACGCCGGGGTAGCGCTGGCGAAACAGGCTTATCGGCCCGGCCATCATCATGCCAACCATCGGCGGAATGCCGAGCCGCAGCAGACCTTTCGTCAGGTGGTTGATGTCCGCAAGCTCGGCCTCAAGCTGGCGGAACTCCGCCAGGATCGCCAGCCCGCGCTCGAACACCACGCGTCCGGTATCGGTCAGCAGCAGCTTGCGTCCGTCGCGGATCAGCAGGGTACAGTTCAGCTCGTCTTCGAGGTTTTTCAGCATTTTGCTGATGGTTGGCTGGGTAACGAACAACTTCTCCGCTGCGCGGGTAAAACTTTGCTGGCGAACCACCTCGACAAAATAGCGCAGCGTTCTTATGTCCATGATTATTCCTCGAAACTATACCTTCGATGATTTTAATTCATTTCAGTCGATGACGTACGCTCACTATACTGGCGCCTCGTCTCATTTCTGAGGAAAACCCCCATGGCCGTGGCGTTAAGCCGTGTTACGCCTGCCGTTGTGCAACGACTCCAGGTCCCGGTTCAGGTACTGCTCTACGCGGGACTGTTTATTTTTGCGGAATACCTTGTCGACTGGCTGCATCTGCCTTTACCCGCCAACCTGGTGGGGATGGTGCTGATGCTGGCGCTGATCCTCTGCCGCGCGTTGCCCCTCAGCTGGGTGCGCGCCGGCGCGCGCTGGCTGCTGGCGGAGATGCTGCTGTTCTTCGTTCCGGCCGTGGTGGCGGTGGTGAACTATGCGCAGCTGCTGATGGTCGACGGCTGGCGCATCTTCACGGTTATTGCCCTGAGCACGCTGATGGTGCTGGGTGCCACCGCCTGGGTGGTGGATAAGGTGTACCGGTTCGAAATCAGCAGGCAAAAGCATGACTAACTTTCAGATAAGCGTGCTGTGCCTGATCGTGACGATCGCCATCTACTTTGCCAACAAGCGCCTGTATCGCCGCTTTCGCACGCTGCCGCTGATGCCGCTGGTCTTTACGCCGATCCTGCTGGTGCTGATGCTGGTCTTCGGCCATATCTCCTGGCAGAACTACATTGGTGAATCCCACTGGCTGCTGTGGCTGCTCGGCCCGGCGACTATCGCCTTTGCGGTGCCGGTGTATGACAACCTGGCCATTATCAAACGCCACTGGATGTCGCTCAGCGCGGGCGTCGTCACCGCGACGGTGGTGGCGGTCTGTAGCTCCGTCTGGCTGGCGCGGCTGTTTACCCTCTCCGATGAAATTCAGCGCAGCCTGGCCGTGCGCTCGGTGACCACGCCGTTTGCGCTGGCGGCCGCCAAACCGCTCGGCGGGCAGCCGGATCTGGTGGCGCTGTTTGTGGTCGTCACCGGCGTATTCGGCATGGCGGTGGGGGATGTGCTGTTTCTGCGGCTGTCCATTCGGGAAGGGATGGCGAAAGGAGCAGGGTTTGGCGCGGCATCTCACGGGGCAGGCACGGCGCGTTCGTATGAGCTGGGTCAGCAGGAAGGGGTCGTTGCAAGCCTGGTGATGATGCTCTCGGGCGTAACGATGGTGCTGATTGCGCCGCTGGTGGCGTGGGTGATGTTTTAAGCTCCCCGGCCAGAGCAACCGGGGAGAAAGGCTTAGTGCGCGCGGCCCTGCTCAACGCCGAGGCCGGTTTGTGAGCGGATAAACTGGGCGCGGAATTTCTCACGCTCCAGGTTACCCTCCGGCGAGTTGTCGGTAGCCGAGAAGACCCAGATACCGATAAACGCCACGGCAATGGAGAACAGCGCCGGGTACTCGTACGGGAAGATAGCGCTTTCGTGACCGAGGATCTGCACCCAGATGGTCGGGCCGAGGATCATCAGAATTACCGCTGTCAGCAGGCCGAGCCAGCCGCCTATCATCGCCCCACGGGTGGTCAGTTTGGACCAGTACATGGAGAGCAGAATGATTGGGAAGTTACAGCTTGCCGCAATCGAGAAGGCCAGTCCCACCATAAAGGCGATGTTCTGCTTCTCAAACAGGATCCCCAGCAGAATAGCGACCACGCCCAGCACCAGCACGGTGATTTTGGAAACCTTCAGCTCGTCGCGCTCGCTCGCGCCTTTACGGAAGACGTTGGCGTAGAGGTCGTGCGATACCGCAGACGCGCCCGCCAGCGTCAGCCCGGCGACCACCGCAAGGATGGTGGCGAAGGCCACGGCGGAGATAAAGCCGAGGAACAGGTTGCCGCCCACCGCGTCGGCCAGGTGCACCGCCGCCATGTTGTTACCGCCAATCAGCGCGCCCGCCGCGTCTTTAAACGCCGGGTTCGCGCCCACCAGCATGATCGCGCCGAAGCCGATGATAAAGGTCAGGATGTAGAAGTAACCCATAAAGCCGGTGGCGTAGAAGACGCTCTTACGCGCTTCACGCGCGTCTGACACCGTGAAGAAACGCATCAGAATGTGCGGCAGGCCAGCGGTACCAAACATCAGGCCGAGACCGAGAGAGAGCGCGGAGATCGGATCTTTCACCAGCCCGCCCGGGCTCATGATCGCTTCTCCTTTCGGGTGGACAGCCATCGCTTCGGTGAACAGGTTATTGAAGCTGAAGCCGACGTGTTTCATCACCATAAAGGCCATAAAGCTCGCGCCGAACAGCAGCAGTACGGCTTTGATGATCTGCACCCAGGTGGTGGCCAGCATGCCGCCGAACAGAACGTACATCACCATCAGCACGCCCACCAGCACCACCGCGACGTGGTAGTTCAGGCCAAACAGCAGTTCGATAAGCTTGCCCGCGCCCACCATCTGGGCGATCAGATACAGCGCCACCACTACCAGCGAGCCGCAGGCGGAGAGGGTACGAATCGGCCCCTGCTTCAGGCGATAGGATGCCACGTCAGCGAAGGTGTAACGTCCCAGGTTGCGCAAGCGTTCGGCAATCAGGAACAGAATGATCGGCCAGCCGACGAGGAAGCCGAGGGAGTAGATCAGACCGTCATAGCCGGAGGTGTACACCAGCGCGGAGATCCCGAGGAACGAGGCGGCGGACATAAAGTCACCCGCAATCGCCAGGCCGTTCTGGAAACCGGTAATGTTGCCGCCCGCGGTGTAGTAATCGTTACGGGAGCGCACGCGTTTCGATGCCCAGTACGTAATGTACAGCGTCAGCACCACGAAAATCAGGAACATGATAATCGCCTGCCAGTTGGTTGGCTGGCGCTGTACCTCGCCGGTAATGGCATCCGCCGCGTGGGCGGCAAAGGGAAGTGTGGCGGCTAGCGCCGTCAGGACTCGCTTCATGATGCTTTTACCTCTTGCAGTACCGCTTTATTAAGACGATCGAACTCACCGTTCGCGCGCCAGACGTAGACGCCGGTCAGCACAAATGAAATCACGATCACGCCAATGCCAATGGGGATACCGCGCGTCACGCTGGTGCCCTCATGTAACGGGGTGCCCAGCCAGTGCGGCGCAAAGGCGATCAGCAGAATAAAGCCGACGTAGATAATCAGCATGATGATGGAAAGGGTGAAGGCAAACCGTTGCCGCTTATCGACGAGCTCCCTGTAGTGCGCACTATTCTCTATCTGCTGACAAATATCGTTATTCATCACAGAAATCTCCAGAGGTAAGGTTGGTTTGTTTTATCCCCTCTCCCCTATGGGGAGAGGGTTAGGGTGAGGGGAGGAAGGTGCGGTCTGATGCCCTCACCCCGGCCCTCTCCCACGGGGAGAGGGAGAAAACATTACGATGGCATTGCGATGGCCTGCTTCTCTTCGAGCAGTTTGTCCACCACGCCAGGATCGGCAAGCGTTGAGGTATCGCCGAGGTTGCTGGTATCGCCTGCCGCGATTTTGCGCAGGATACGGCGCATAATCTTGCCGGAACGGGTTTTCGGCAGCGAGTCTGTCCAGTGCAGTACGTCCGGCGTGGCAAGCGGGCCAATCTCTTTACGTACCCAGTTGCGCACCTCGGTATACAGCTCCGGCGACGGCTCTTCACCGTGGTTCAGGGTGACGTAGGCGTAGATCGCCTGGCCCTTGATGTTGTGAGGAATGCCGACCACCGCCGCTTCGGCAATCTTCGGATGCGACACCAGCGCGGACTCAATTTCTGCCGTACCCAGACGGTGGCCGGAAACGTTCAGCACGTCGTCCACGCGTCCGGTGATCCAGTAATAACCATCTTCATCCCGGCGCGCGCCGTCGCCGCTGAAGTACATGTTTTTGAAGGTCGAGAAGTAGGTCTGCTCGAAGCGCTCGTGATCGCCAAACAGCGTGCGCGCCTGGCCCGGCCAGGAGTCTGTGATCACCAGGTTACCCTCGGTAGCGCCTTCCTGCGGATTACCTTCGTTATCCACCAGCGCAGGCTGCACGCCGAAGAACGGACGGGTTGCCGAGCCGGCCTTCAGCTGCGTGGCACCCGGCATTGGGGTGATCATGAAGCCGCCGGTTTCGGTCTGCCACCAGGTGTCCATCACCGGGCACTTCTCGTTACCGATTTTCTTCCAGTACCACTCCCAGGCTTCCGGGTTGATGGGCTCGCCCACGGAGCCGAGGATGCGCAATGAGGAGCGGTCGGTGCCCTCGATGGCCTTATCGCCTTCCGCCATTAACGCGCGGATCGCCGTTGGCGCGGTGTAAAGAATGTTGACCTGGTGCTTATCGACCACCTGACACATGCGCGCCGGGGTCGGCCAGTTCGGTACGCCCTCAAACATCAGCGTCGTTGCGCCGCAGGCCAGCGGGCCGTACAGCAGGTAGCTGTGTCCGGTGACCCAGCCCACGTCGGCGGTACACCAGTAGATGTCGCCCGGATGGTAGTCGAAGACGTATTTAAAGGTGGTGGCCGCATAGACCAGATAGCCGCCGGTGGTGTGCAGTACGCCTTTCGGTTTACCGGTTGAGCCGGAGGTGTAAAGAATAAACAGCGGATCTTCCGCGTTCATCTCTTCCGGCTGATGCTGGTCGCTCGCTTTTTCAATCAGGTCGCTCCACCACAGGTCACGCCCCTCATGCCAGTCGATCTTGCCGCCGGTACGCTTGAGGACAATGACGTTGCTGACCGTTTTGACGTTCGGGTTTTTCAGCGCTTCATCGACGTTTTTCTTCAGCGGAATACCGCGCCCGGCGCGTACGCCCTCGTCGGCGGTGATCACCAGCTTCGAGTTCGAGTCAACGATGCGCCCGGCAACCGCTTCAGGGGAGAAGCCGCCGAAGATGACGGAGTGGATCGCGCCAATACGCGCGCAGGCGAGCATAGCTACTGCCGCTTCCGGCACCATCGGCATGTAGATCGCCACCACGTCGCCTTTTTTAATCCCCTGGTCCAGCAGCACGTTAGCGAAGCGGCAGACGTCGCGGTACAGCTCTTTATAAGAGATATGTTTGCTCTGAGAGGCATCGTCGCCTTCCCAGATAATGGCCGTTTCGTTGCCGCGTTCGGCAAGATGGCGGTCCAGGCAGTTCGCCGCCAGGTTCAGCGTGCCGTCTTCATACCATTTAATGGAGACGTTGCCTGGCGCGAAAGAAGTATTCTTCACCTTCTGATAAGGTTTGATCCAGTCAAGGATGTGACCCTGCTCGCCCCAGAAGGCGTCCGGGTTGGTAACAGATTGCTGATATTTCTCGTGGTACTGCTCCGGGGTGATCAGGCAACGGTCCGCAATGTTTGCGGGAATGTCGTGTTTGTGTATTTGGCTCATGGCTTTTTTTCTCCTTGTAAGATGTTAATAATATGTCGCAAAAACGTTAATAGTAGGGGCTTTACAAGCTTTGTTTAGTATTTGGGCGACAGATCACGCATTGTTTGAACAGGTTGAAAATTGAGCGAATGAAACTTTGAAGGGAAATAATTCACGATGCCGATTATTCACAATTCTTTATAAAAAAGCGTTTTTATAACAAAAGGTTATTTATCAGAATTATGACAAACTCGCGTCATAACCGCTTTTGATAGTGAAATGCGTCGTTCTTTAAGGCTTGCGCAACAGGTCGTGCAAATGATACTCATACGCCGCGTTAAAAAATCCCATAAACCAACGCAACACAATTCATACCCTTTCAGTATGTCTCCATATTCATGCAGTTTTGCTGGTGCGGAGATTTCATTGAGGAAGTCAGTTTCTATGAAAAATTTGAAAGTCAGCCTGGCCTGGCAGATCCTGCTGGCCCTTGTGCTGGGCATCTTGCTGGGCAGTTATCTTCATTATCATAGCGACAGCCGCGAGTGGCTGATTGCGAACCTGCTCTCTCCGGCAGGCGATATTTTTATTCATCTGATTAAGATGATTGTGGTGCCCATTGTGATCTCGACGCTGGTGGTCGGTATCGCGGGCGTCGGCGATGCGAAGCAATTAGGTCGCATTGGCGCGAAAACTATTCTCTATTTCGAAGTGATCACCACGGTTGCGATTATCCTCGGCATAACGCTGGCGAACGTATTCCAGCCAGGCTCCGGGATCGATATGTCGCAGCTGGCGACGGTGGATATTTCGAAATACCAAAGCACCACCGCTGACGTGCAGAGCCATTCCCATGGTCTGATGGGGACTATCCTGTCGCTGGTGCCGACCAACATCATTGCTTCCATGGCGAAAGGCGAGATGCTGCCGATCATCTTCTTCTCGGTGCTGTTTGGTCTGGGGCTCTCCTCCCTGCCGGCAACGCACCGTGAGCCGCTGGTCACCGTGTTCCGCTCAATCTCCGAAACCATGTTCAAAGTGACCCACATGGTGATGCGCTACGCGCCGGTTGGTGTGTTCGCGCTTATCGCCGTGACCGTGGCGAACTTTGGTTTTGCCTCCCTGTGGCCGCTGGCGAAGCTGGTGATCCTGGTGCACTTCGCCATTCTGTTCTTCGCACTGGTGGTGCTGGGGATTGTGGCGCGCCTGTGCGGGCTGAGTATCTGGATTCTGATCCGCATCCTGAAGGATGAACTGATTCTGGCGTACTCCACCGCAAGCTCTGAGAGCGTGCTGCCGCGCATCATTGAGAAGATGGAGGCGTACGGTGCGCCAGCGTCGATAACGAGCTTCGTGGTGCCGACCGGCTACTCCTTTAACCTGGATGGCTCGACGCTGTACCAGAGTATTGCGGCGATCTTTATCGCGCAGCTGTACGGCATTGACCTGTCGCTGTGGCAGGAGATCGTACTGGTTCTGACGCTGATGGTGACCTCAAAGGGCATCGCAGGCGTGCCGGGCGTCTCCTTCGTGGTGCTGCTGGCGACGCTGGGCAGCGTGGGTATTCCGCTGGAAGGCCTGGCGTTTATCGCCGGTGTGGACCGTATCCTCGATATGGCGCGTACGGCGCTGAACGTCGTGGGTAACGCGCTGGCGGTGCTGGTTATCGCCAAGTGGGAACACAAATTCGACCGTAAAAAAGCGCTGGCGTATGAACGCGAAGTGCTGGGTCGTTTTGATAAGACGGCTGACCAGTAACATCCTAAGCCCGGTGGCGCTGCGCTTACCGGGCCTACGGGTTTTGTAGGCCGGGTAAGGCGAAGCCGCCACCCGGCACGTTATTCTCCGCTCAACGCATCAAACTCCTCACACCCCGTATCAAACCCTTCGGTACAGCTCAGGTTTAGCCAGTAGAGCGCTTTCTGCTTATTCGGCGTGATAAAGCCTTTCTCACCCTGCTGGAACAGCATTCCTGCCCAGTATTCCGCATAGCCCGTACGTGACAGGGACGAGCTGCGCTTAAACCATGACGCCGCCTGTACGTCATCCTGCGGCACCTCTACGCCGTTGGCATAAATCAGCCCCAGCAGCAGCTGCGCATCGACCGCCGAGTCGTTGTCGATATCTTCGGCCGCCGTTTGCAGGAGCTTGATGGCCTGAGGATAGTCGGTTTTACCCGCCTGCGTGTTCACCATAATACGCGCCAGCATAATCGTGCCGCGCTTGCTGCCGGCGATGGTGGCCTGCTGCGCCAGCGCTTTAGCCTGAGCGTAATCCCCCTGCGTAAAGAGGATCTGCGAGAGTAAACCCATGGCGTCGACATCACCGCCTTTTGCGGCTTTCTCGGCCCACAGCGCTGCCTGCTTTCTGTCACCGGAGCTGAAGTAGGTATCGGCGAGATAATACTGGGCGCGGGCATCGCCGGCTTCCGCCTGCTTCTGATACTGGCTGCCTATCTCATCCGCGCGGGCGAACGACGTAAAAAATAACAACAACAGAAAAATGGCTTTCATGGATTCTTATCATCTGGGTACACGCCGCGCAGTATAATCGCGGTAGCAAAAGAAAAAAATGGGTGCATTAAGACCTCAGCATCCCACAAGCCGGGCGAAACCGTGGTTTCGCCCGTAGAGGTTAGCCTGCCACGCAGGCTAATTTCGCCGCCACCTCCTGATGTTCACTCTTTATTGAAAACTCGCACAGTCTACCGCGAGTAATAAAGGTAAATATCACTATCGTCAGGCAGATAATAAAGACGATGCCTAACGCAGTTTTTAATGGCGTCATGCCTTTTACTCCTTGTCAAAAAAAGAATAAGAGGCTACTCTCAACCTGTTGGTAGTTGAGGGGTAGCCTCGGGCGAATGAAAATTTCCCGGGGCTTTCCACTTTCTGTCCCTCAACAATGCTCAAGACAGAAAGTCTTAAGCACCCGCCGCACATCTTATCCTTCTGAATTAAAATGCAAAGATGTAATTCTGTTCTGCGCGAATTACATTATTTTGCGAGCCGCTTTCCAGAATAATAATTTATATTTTTAATGTTTTAAGCGGAAATAAAAAGGGAGTGAATAACTCACTCCCTTTATTCAACGATTAATTAACGGCTTCAACCCATTGCGCTTTCACGCAGCCGTGCTTTCAGCTTGTTATATTCGTCGATCACATACTGTTCCGCCGCGTGCTGATCCGCAATCGGCTCCACGTTGACGGCGCAGTATTTGTACTCCGGCGTTTTGGTTATCGGGCTGAGGTTCTCCGTCACCAGCTCGTTACAGGCACCAATCCACCACTGGTAGGTCATATAGACCGCCCCTTTGTTTGGACGGTCGCTGACCTGCGCGCGGGTAATGATGCGGCCTTTGCGCGAATTCACCCACACCAGCGCTTCATCCTCAATGCCGAGGCGCTCCGCATCGGCGGTGTTGATCTGCGCGTAGCCCGGTTCGTCCGCCAGCGCCGCCAGCGCGGCGCAGTTGCCGGTCATCGAACGGCAGGAGTAGTGGCCTACTTCACGCACGGTAGAGAGCACCATCGGGTATTCGTCGGTGAGTTTATCGATCGGCGCAACCCAGTCGCAGGTGAAGAACTGCGCCAGCCCGTTCGGGGTGTCAAATTTCTCTTTAAAGAGATACGACGTCCCCTGGTCGGCCTCCGACTCGTCCCGGCACGGCCACTGGATGTAGCCCAGCTCACCCATTTTTTCATAGGTTGCCCCATAAAAGTCCGGGCACAGATGCCGCAGCTCGTCCCAGATCTCCTGGGTGTTGTTGTAGTGCATCGGGTAGCCCATGCGGGTGGCGATTTCGCTGATGATCTGCCAGTCCGTTTTCAAATCCCACTTCGGCTCGACCGCCTTAAAGAAGCGCTGGAAGCCGCGGTCCGCCGCCGTATAGACGCCTTCATGCTCGCCCCAGGAGGTCGACGGGAGAATCACATCCGCCGCCGCCGCGGTTTTGGTCATGAAGATATCCTGGACAATCACCAGCTCCAGATCCTCAAAGCCTTTGCGCACCGCAGACAGCTCGGCGTCGGTCTGGAGCGGATCTTCACCCATGATGTAGGCCGCCCGCACTTCACCGTGCGCCGCGCGGTGCGGCAGCTCGCTGATGCGATAGCCGGTGTGTGCCGGCAGGCTCTCCACGCCCCAGGCCTTCGCGAACTTCTCGCGGTTTTCCGGGTACTTCACGTACTGATAGCCCGGATACGTGTCCGGCAGCGCGCCCATGTCGCAGGCACCCTGGACGTTATTCTGGCCGCGAACCGGGTTAACGCCGACGTGCGCTTTGCCCAGATTCCCGGTCAGCATCGCGAGGCTGGTCAGGGAGCGCACGGTTTCCACGCCCTGGTAGAACTGGGTCACGCCCATGCCCCACAGGATGGCGGCGGTTTTCGCTCCGGCATACATCCGTGCCGCCTGGCGGATCTCCTGCGCGCTGACGCCGGTTATCGCCTCTACCGACTCCGGCGTGTAGCCTTCGACAATTTTCCGGTACTCTTCAAACCCTTCCGTACGCGTGGCGACAAACGCCTGGTCGTACAGGTTCTCCTCAATAATGACGTGCCCCATCGCATTCAACAGCGCGATATTCGAGCCGTTTTTCAGCGCAATGTGCATATCCGCAATGCGCGCGGTTTCGATTTTGCGCGGATCGCAGACGATGATTTTCGCCCCGTTCTGTTTAGCGCGAATCACGTGGTTCGCGACGATAGGGTGAGAATCCGCTGGGTTATAACCGAAGATAAACACCAGATCGGTGTTATCTATCTCGTTGATAGCATTACTCATTGCGCCGTTACCGACCGACTGGTGCAGACCTGCAACCGATGGGCCGTGTCAGACGCGAGCGCAGCAGTCGACGTTATTGGTACCAATAACGGCGCGCGCGAATTTTTGCATCACGTAGTTGGTTTCATTCCCGGTCCCGCGTGAGGAGCCGGTGGTCTGAATGGCATCCGGGCCATACTTGGCCTTAATGGCACTCAGGCGCGTGGCGACGTAATCCAGCGCCTCGTTCCAGGAGACGGCTTCCAGCTTGCCGCCGCGCTCGCGGCGGATCATAGGGTTTTTCAGGCGCGGGGTGAGGATTTGTGTATCGTTAATAAAATCCCAGCCGTAATACCCCTTCAGGCACAGCGTGCCCTGGTTGGTTTTCCCCTGCGCGGCCTCCGCCCGGACGATTTTGCCGTTATCGACCACCAGGTGGATCTTGCAACCTGAGGCACAATAAGGGCAAACCGTGACGACTTTTTTCATCAGTCTGCTCCAGTTAATCAAATCTTTCGCACCGACTAATGCAGCTTCTATGCCATGTTTTTAGTGGGGTTACTCACAGGCTTTACGGTGCATTCCCGACGAAATCCCTGACGAAAAGCAGACAATCGTCAAAATTGACGTGTCGAATGAGCGGCGGATGTGACATGGGTTGAATTTCCGTCACGGAAAAATTCATTTCACTGGAGCCGACGGCAGAATGGTTCAGACTTAACATAATCCCCTGACGGAAGCATATGATGAAACCGGCGATTCTGGTGGTTGATGACGATATGGCAGTGTGTGAACTGCTGCAGGATGTGCTGAGCGAGCACGTCTTTAGCGTGCTTGTCTGCCACAACGGCCAGGATGCGCTGCGGCAGGTTCAACAGGAGCCGGCTATCGCCCTTGTTCTGCTGGATATGATGCTGCCGGACATCAACGGCCTGCAGGTTTTGCTGCAGCTGCAAAAGCAGCGCCCGGCGCTACCGGTGATCATGTTAACCGGGCTGGGCAGTGAATCAGACGTGGTAGTGGGGCTGGAGATGGGGGCTGACGATTATATTGGCAAACCGTTTAATCCACGCGTGGTGGTGGCCCGCGTTAAGGCCGTGCTGCGTCGTACCGGAGCGCTGGCAGCCGAAGCGCCGATGCCACGTGCGGCGGGGATAACCTTCAACGACTGGACGCTGGACACCGCCCGCTGTGAACTGATTGATCCGCAGCGTAACGCCGTGCCACTGACTCAGGGTGAATATGGCCTGCTGCTGGCGCTCACGCAAAATGCCCGCCGGGTACTGAGCCGCGAGCAGCTGCTTGAGCTCACCCACAGCGAAAGTACCGAGGTATTCGACCGCACGATTGACGTGTTGATCATGCGCCTGCGGCGAAAAATCGAGGTCAACCCGCATCAGCCTAAGCTCATCAAAACCATGCGCGGTCTGGGCTACGTTTTTGCCGCCGATGTGTCTCATAGCGAGAAAGCGGCCTAAGTATTCTCTTTAATAAACAGCTGCAGCTCGGCCAGCGTTTTCGCGCCGTCAATCGCATTGGCCGCCAGCAGGCTTGCCCGCGCGCAGGCGTGCGCCAGATAAATACTTTCTGTCAGCGGCAGCGATTCATGGCAGCCGTATAAAAAGCCCGCGCAAAAGGCATCGCCCGCGCCGACGCTGCCGATAATCTCGTTCTGCTCCAGCTTCCAGGACGGAACCCATCGGCCTGCTTCTCCCGGTGTTTCACCCCATGCCCCTTCCGGGCAGTGGATTACCACCCGCTGACGAACGCCTGCCGCCAGCAGCTGCGCCGCGGCATCGGCGATATGGACGATGTTCAGGGCATCGTTGCCGTCGCGCATCTCCAGCCCGCTAAATTCACCGGCCTCGAGTTCATTAATCACCAGATAATCCAGATGGCGCAGGGCAGGGAGCACCAGCGGCTGGTAGCGCGGGTCGCCCTTGCGGGACACCAGGTCAAGGGAGGTTTCATACCCCTGCTCGCGCATCTGCGCCAGCAGCCGCGCGCTGCGGGTGCCAAACTCGTCATCCGGCATATCCAGGCTGTCGAGCAGCAGCAGGTAGCCGAGATGGAAGATCTTCATCGATCCATCGAGACGATCGAAGGCGGGAAGATCCAGCAGACGGTTGGCCCCCGGCGAGTGGAAAAAGGTGCGCTGCCCGCTGGGATCGGTCATCACCTGCGACATGGAGGTTGGGGCGAAGGTGGTGCGCTGCACGCGCTGGCGGTTGACGTGGTACTGGTCGAGCATCGCCAGAATGTAGTCCCCGTCGCCGTCTTCCCCGATCAGCCCCACCGCCTGCAGCGGCAGGCCAACGTGCATTTTCGCCAGCGTCAGCAGGACGTTGAGCGGCGCGCCGCCGGTTGAGCGCTCGCTGTGGGTGATTTCCGCCAGCCAGCCGCGCTCCGGCCACTGCACGATCTGGTGAACGTGATCCACCAGCATATTGCCTGCGGCGATGATGCCTTTGCGTTCCATTATGCCTGCCCCGCGCTGCCGAAGATGCGCATCTGCTCGGCGACCGTATCGGTTATCGCCTCTTCTATCCCCAGCAGCAGTTCGGCAAACTCATCGTACAGCGGCTGGCGGTTCGCCATGCGCTGCTCAACGGCGGCGAGCGCGGCCTGCGACATGCCGGTGTAGAAGTTGATTTTATGAATGCCCAGCTCGATGGCGCGGCGGAAGTCTGCATCGCTAATCCCGGAGCCGCCGTGCAGCACCAGCGGCAGCCCCGTCTGCTGACGAATGGCGTCCAGGCGCGGGAAATCGAGCTTCGGCTCGCCTTTGTATTTGCCGTGCGCGTTGCCGATGGCGACCGCCAGCGCGTCGATGCCGGTCTTATCGACAAACTCCCGCGCCAGCTGCGGGTCGGTAAAGAACGCTTCATCCGCATGTCCGTACAGCGCGCCGCCTTCATCCCCGCCGACCGCGCCCAGCTCCGCCTCCACCGAGACGCCCACCGCGTGGCACATCTTCACCACTTCCCGGGTCTGGCGAATGTTCTCCTCGTAGCTCAGCGTCGAGCCGTCGAACATCACCGAGCTAAACCCCAGGCGCAGGGCGCGCACGACGGCCTCGAAATGCAGGCCGTGGTCGAGATTCAGCACTACGGGAATATCATGACGGGCGGCTTCGAACTTGACCGCTTCGACCAGCGAATCCAGGGAAACATACTTAAAGTGCACTTCGGCGATGTTGATGATAAACGGCGAGCGTTCCTGCTTTGCGGCGGCAAACAGCGCGCGCAGGAAATGGGAGTCGAGCACGTTGAACGCGCCCAGCGCGTAGCGGTGTTTCCTGGCGTGCTCAAGACCGTCGGCAAGAGAAATCAGTGGCATCATTCACTCCTTATCTCCGAAACAGGTTGTACTCGTTGCACAGCACCAGCACCGCCGGTTCGTCTTCTTCGATGTTGTTATAGCGGGCAACGGGCTGCAAAAAGTGGTTGTCGTGCTCGTCGTCATTCACCGACGACACTTCGCCCACCAGCACGTCGCCAAAGCCGCGTTCGCCCCAGAAGCTGTGATACAGGCCGGGCGTGAGACAGATGCTTTCTCCTGGTGTGAGGCGCAGCTGGCTGCCGGGAGCGTGGGTTTGCCGACAGCCGTCAATCGTGACGGTCACGTCGGTGTTTTCGGTCTCTTCATGCGCTCCCGCATTCCATAACTCAATAATCAGGTTCCCGCCGCCCCGGTTAATGATGTCTTCCCGCTTGCGCCAGTGAAAATGCATCGGCGTCACCTGGCCGTCGCGCACGTGCATGATTTTTTCGGCGTAGCATTTCTCATACGGCACGCCGTTGGGGGAGCCGTTGCGCAGGGTAAACAGGGTCAGACCCTGCGCGGCAAAGCTGTTGCCGCCGAAAGCGGTCACGTCCCAGCCGAGCTTGAGGTCAAACACTTCCTGCCATGCGGCCCGATCAAGCTGCTGCCATTTGGTTGGCGGAAAGCTGGCAAACGGCGGGAGATGCACGTCGTGCATGGAAAAGAACTGCCGCGTGTGGCCGAGGATTTCATTGATGTCGGAGCGTTTCATGGGGACTCCTTGAAAACAGTTCCCTCTCCCTGTGGGAGAGGGAAAAGGATCATTTAACCGTCCACCCCTTATACGTGCCGACGTTCTTTTTATCGATCATCGTCACTGGGATCAGCACAGGCTCTTTCGGCGCGGGTTTGCCCTGCAGAATGTCATAGCCGATCTCCACCGCCTTCGCCGCCATCACCTGCGGATCCTGCGCCGGGGTCGCCACAAACAGGGAGTTTTCGCGCTTCAGCGCCTCTTCACCGTCCGGGGAACCGTCCACGCCGACGATAAAGAACTCGTTGCGCTGGGCCTGTTTCGCCGCCAGATCGGCGCCGATCGCGGTCGGATCGTTAATCGCGAATACGCCGTCGATCTTCGGATTGGCCGCCAGCAGGGAGGTCATCACTTCCAGCCCGCCTTCACGACTGCCTTTGGCATTCTGGTTGTCCGAGAGCACCTTGATGTCCGGATGTTTTTTGAATTCCGTCTGGCAGCCTTCCACGCGGTTCTGCACCGCGGAGACCGGCGGTCCGTTGATGATCACCACGTTGCCTTTGCCTTTCAGGCGGTCGGTAATGTACTTACAGGCCATTTCCCCCGCCTGAGTATTATCGGAGGTGATGGTCGCATCGGCCCCTTCCGCCGCCACGTCCACCGCCACGACCACGATCCCCGCTTCTTTGGCCCGCTTCACCGCCGGGCCGATCCCTTTGGAATCCGCAGCGTTGAGGATGATCATGTCCACCTTCGCGGCGATGAAGTTATCGATCTGCGACACCTGCTGGCCCAGATCGTAACCGCTGGAAACCAGCGTCACCTTGACGTTATCGCCAGCCAGCTTGCGCGCTTCCAGCTCGGCACCTTTGGTGATCTGCACGAAGAACGGGTTAGCCAGGTCGCCCACCGTCACGCCGATGGACTTCAGATCTTTTGCCTGCGCAAACGGCGTTGCGGCCAGCAGCGCGCCAGCACAGAGCGCGGTCACTAAGGGTTTCAAACGCATCTTGTCTTCCTCGCTTGTAGGGTATTGTTGTTATGCACTTTGATGATGTCGGGTACGGTATTTGTCGATTAGCACCGCTATGATGATCACCGCCCCTTTGATCACCAGCTGCCAGAAGTAGGAGACGCCCATCAGCGTCATGCCGTTGTTGAGGGTGGCTATGATCAATGCCCCCACCAGCGTGCCGGTGATCGTGCCGATCCCGCCGACGAAGCTGGTGCCGCCGAGGATCACTGCCGCAATCGCATCCAACTCGTAACCCGTGCCGAGGTTACCGTTGGCGCTGTAGAGGCGCGAGGCGCTCATCACCCCGCCGAGGCCGGAGAGCAGGCCGCTCATGCCGTAGACAAACAGCAGCACCAGCCAGACTTTGATGCCGGTTAAGCGCGCCGCCTGCATGTTGCCGCCGACCGCGTAGATATGAACGCCGAGCGTGGTGCGGCGCAGGATGAACCAGCAGATAGCGATGACCGCCAGGGCAATGACGACGAGCCACGGAATCGGGCCGAGATAGTTATTGCCGATCCACTCGAAGCTGATGCTGGAGTTAATCACCGTGGTGCCGTCCGCCAGCAGATACGCCGCGCCTCGCAGCGCCGTATAGGTGCCGAGCGTGACGATAAACGGCGGCAGCCCGGCGAAGGCCACCAGCGCGCCGTTGAACAGCCCCAGCACCATGCCGAGCATCAGCGCCGCCGGAATGGAGAGCATCGCGAATTCAGGAATAAGCGAGACCACCATCGCCGCCACCGCCGTGGTGCCCAGAATCGAGCCCACGGAGAGGTCAATCCCGCCGGTCAGAATGATGAAGGTCATCCCCGCCGCCAGCACGATGTTGATCGACGCCTGACGGGTAATGTTGAGCAGGTTACTTTCGGTAAAGAAGTTCGGGGCGATAAAGCCAAACACCGCCACAATCAGGATTAAAATCGGCAAAATGCCGACCGTTTGCATCAGATCGCTCATCAGCATTTTTTTGGCGGAGGCGGATTTCGCCACCTGCTGCGGATGGGTTGGAGTTGTCATGATTGCACCGCCTGATGATGTGTGTCGTTCACGCCGGTTGCCAGCGTCATAATATTTTCCTGAGAGATGTCGCGCCCGTGCAGTTCACCCGCAATGCTGCCTTCCCGCATTACGTACACCCGGTCGCTCATCCCCACCACTTCCGGCAGCTCGCTGGAGATCATCAAAATCGCCACGCCCTTGCGCGCCATCTGGTTCATGATGCGGTAGATCTCGCTTTTGGCACCGACGTCCACCCCGCGCGTGGGTTCGTCGAGAATCAGAATGCGCGGGCCAATCGCCACCCAGCGGGAGATCAGCAGCTTTTGCTGGTTGCCGCCGGAGAGCCCGCCCGCGCGCACCTGAGAATGGGGCACGCGGATGTTAAGCAGGGCGATAGCATCATCGGAAATGGACTGGGCTTTTTTGCGGTTAAGCATGCCGAAGGTGGCGTCGCGCTCCAGCGTCGCCATGGTGATGTTCTCCTGCGCCGCCAGCTCCAGAAACAGCCCCTGCTCCTTGCGGTTCTCGGTGAGAAAACCAATCCCGTTTTCAATGGCCGCGCGCGGGGAGTGGATCACCACCGGCTCGCCGTCCACCTCAATCATCCCGCCGGTGGCCTTGCGCACGCCGAAAATCAACTGCGCCAGCTCGGAGCGTCCGGCCCCGACCAGCCCCGCCAGCCCGACGATTTCACCGGAGCGCACCTGCAGGCTGCATGGCTGCACTTTTTTACCGTCGGTGAGGTGGTGCACGTTGAGACGCGGGCTGCCGAGAGGGATATCGCGCTCTTTGTTGAACAGATCGCTGAGCGGGCGGCCCACCATCATCTTCACCAGTTCAGACGCGTTCAGCTTGTCGCGCGTCAGGCTGCCGACGTACTGCCCGTCGCGCAGAACGCTCACGCGGTCAGAGAGTTCATACACTTCCGCCATGCGGTGGCTGATATAGATAATCGCCATGCCTTCATCGCGCAGGCGCAAAATCAGTTCAAACAGGCGATGGGTTTCGCGGGAGGAGAGGGCGGCGGTGGGTTCGTCCATCACCAGGATGCGGCTGTTGCGGTGCAGCGCGCGGGCGATTTCCACCTGCTGCTGCTCGGCGATGGTCAGCTTCATCACCAGGTCGGTGGCGCTGAACTGCGCGCCGAGACGGTCAATCACCGCCTGCGCCTGGGCGGCCATCTCCTTGCGCTGCACCAGCCCGCCGCGCGACAACTCGCTGCCGAGGAAGATATTTTCCGCGACGGTCAGATTGGGGGCGAGCTGCATCTCCTGGTAAATCAGGGTAATGCCTGCGGCCAGCGCGTCCTTCGGCCCTTTGATGTGAAACGGCTGGCCGTCGATCAGGATCTCGCCGCCGGTGGCGGTATAGGCCCCCGCGAGGATCTTCATCAGCGTGCTTTTTCCCGCGCCGTTTTCCCCCATCAGCGCGTGGATCTCACCGGGGAAGACCGTCAAATCCACGCCCTTGAGCGCGTGGAAATTGCCAAAGGTTTTGGCAATGTGGCGCATCTCTAAAACCGGGGTTCTGCTCATGGCGGATCTCCTGTGAATGTCGATATCTGCACTTCATCACAGGTGCGTAAATGCAAAATGTCAGAAGCTGTTCATATTTGTCATAGTTATGAATAGCGAATGTGGATCACAGTTACGGAGTCAACATGTCTTCACGCCCCCCGTTCTTCTCCAGCGCCCGCGGTCGCCTGCTGATATTTAACCTGCTGGTGGTCGCCGTCACGCTGATGGTGAGCGGCGTGGCGGTGCTCGGCTTTCGTCATGCCAGCCAGATCCAGGAGCAGGTCCAACAGCAAACGCTGGACGACATGACCGGGAGCATGAACCTCGCGCGCGACACGGCCAACGTGGCAACGGCGGCGGTGCGGCTTTCGCAGGTAGTGGGGGCGCTGGAGTACAAAGGCGAGGCCGAGCGGCTGAAGCAGATGCAAACGGCGCTGCGCCGCTCGCTGGAACAGCTGGCGGATGCCCCGCTGGCGCAGCAGGAGCCGGCGCTGGTGGCGCGGATTATTCGCAGAAGCAATGAATTACAGCAAAGCGTAACGGGGATGTTGGAGCGCGGGCAAAAGCGGCATCTTGAGCGTAACGCGCTGCTGAGCTCGCTCTATCAAAGCCAGAGCTATTTACGCCATCTTCAGGACATCAACCGTCGCTTCGGCAGCAACGTGCCGGACGCGCGGCAGCTGATGGAGATGGATCGGCTGATCGCGGCCGCGATTGATACACCTTCGCCGCGTGCTACCGTTCAGCAGCTGGACGCCGTGACCGCCACGCTGCCCCGAAGCGCCATACAGCCGGTCGTGGAGGGCGTTTTGCCCGATTTTAACGCCGAGCTGCGCAAGCTTGCCCCGCTGTCGAAGCAACTGGAGGAGAGCGATCTGTCCATCAGCTGGTATATGTTCCACATTAAGGCGCTGGTGGCGATCCTTAATAGCGATATTAATCAGTACGTTGAGCAGGTGGCGCAGGCTTCCCGGCTTCGCACGGCCCAGAGCCATCACGAGTTGCAATCCATCAGCGTGTTTATCAGCATCTTCGCCGTGCTGGCGCTGATCATCACCGGCTGCGCCTGCTGGTATATCTACCGCAATCTGGGCTCCAACCTGACGGCCATCTCCCGGGCGATGTCGCGACTTGCCCACGGTGAACAGGATGTTTCTGTTCCTGCGCTGCAGCGGCGCGACGAGCTGGGCGAGCTGGCGCGCGCGTTTAACGTTTTTGCCCGCAACACCGCCTCGCTTGAGCACACCACGCGTCTGCTGAAAGAGAAAACCACGCAGATGGAGATCGACCGCATCGAGCGTCAGGGGCTGGAAGAGGCGCTGCTGCACAGCCAGAAGATGAAGGCCGTCGGACAGCTGACAGGCGGGCTGGCGCATGATTTTAACAACCTGCTGGCGGTGATCATCGGCAGCCTTGAGCTGACAGACCCCGAATCAAACGACGCACCGCGCATTACCCGTGCGCTGAAGGCAGCCGAACGCGGCGCGCTGCTGACCCAGCGGCTGCTGGCGTTTTCCCGCAAACAGTCCCTGACGCCGCATGCAGTAGAGATGCTGCCCCTGCTGGAAAACCTACGGGAACTGATGCGCCACTCGCTGCCCGCCACGCTTACCCTGGAGATTGAAGCGCAAACCCCGGCATGGCCCGCGTGGATTGACGTCAGCCAGCTGGAAAACGCCATTATCAACCTGGTGATGAACGCCCGGGATGCGATGGAAGGCCAGAGCGGGGCGATCAAAATTCGCACCTGGAACCAGCGCGTGACCCGCAGCGACGGACGCAGGCAGGATATGGTAGCGCTGGAGGTCATCGATCGCGGCAGCGGGATGTCGCAGGAGGTGAAATCCCGGGTTTTTGAACCGTTCTTCACCACCAAGCAGACCGGGAGCGGAAGTGGGCTGGGCCTGTCGATGGTGTACGGTTTTGTGCGTCAGTCCGGGGGGCGGGTAGAGATCGAAAGCGCGCCGGGACAAGGAACGACCGTGCGGCTCCACCTCCCGCGCTCGACGCTGCCCGCCGTTTCGGAGGATGAAGCGCTGGCTGCCACAACGTCCGTGGATCACGAGCGGCTTGTACTGGTGCTGGAAGATGAGGCGGACGTTCGCCAGACCCTGTGCGAACAGCTGCATCAGCTTGGCTACCTGACGCTCGAAGCGGACAGCGGCGAGCAGGCCCTGAGCATGCTGGCGGCGTCGCCGGATATTGGTATGTTTATCAGCGATCTGATGTTGCCCGGAAGCCTGAGCGGGGCCGAGGTGATTAACCATGTGCGCAGCCATTACCCGCAGCTTCCGGTGCTGCTGATCAGCGGGCAGGATTTGCGCCCGGCGCATAACCCGCAGCTGCCGGACGTTCCGTTACTGCGTAAGCCGTTTACCCGCCAGCAGCTGGCGCAGGTGCTGCGGAAGGTGATGGTAATTTGAGATTCCTCCGCTACCCCGGTTCCCAGCCATTCATTACCGTAAGACCAGTTCCCCTGCGAGTCTGGCCTTATGAAACGTTACTCTACCGTCCTGTTATTTGGTCTGCTGACTTTAACCAGCCAACTGGCGCATGCCGATGTGATTGATGACGCCATTGGCAACATTCAGCAGGCGATCAACGATGCCTACAACCCCAGCAGCAGCCGTAATGACGATGACGACGATCGTTACGACCGCAGCCGTCAAATCGACAGCCGACAGTACGACGATCGTCGTCGGCAGCTCGAAGACAGACGCCGCCGCTTAGACGAGCGTCAGCGCCAGCTGGACGACGACAGGCGTCGGTTAGAAGAGGACGAGCGCAGGTTGGAAGATGATTACGATCGCGGCTAAGTGCGGCCTGTTGCCCTCACCCCAGCCCTCTCCCACGGGAGAGGGAGAAAACCTAATCCAGCACCAGTACCATCCCGTCATATCCCGCTTCAATGCCGTCCGGCAGCGGGTTATCCATCATCCATGCGTCAAACTGATGGCTAATGTGCGTCAGGATCACCTGCGGACAGCCAATCACCTCGTTCAGGGCAATCACCGTATTTAAATCACTGTGGTTGCGCGGCGTCTCCGGACGCGGTTCATGGCTGCAGTCGATGATTATCGCCTGTGGCTGATTGTTGAGCAGAAACGTCACCGTTTTATCCGGCAACCCGGCGGTATCAGAAAGCCACGCCACGCGGCTATGGGCCGATTCCAGCAGATACCCGAAGGTCAGTTTTGAATGGTTGAGCGGCAGCGGCGTGACCCGCAGCCCCTGCAGCTCAAACATCACGAACGGCTCGACCGTGTGGATGAAATCCAGAATGCCGGGGTGTTTAAACAGATCGTCACAGCCTGCGTCGTCCGGCGGGCCGTACACCGGGATGGTCGCGCCCACGCCCCAGCGCAGGGGGAATAGCCCCTGGACGTGATCCATATGATAGTGCGTGAGTAAAAACTGCTGGAAACTGCCCGCCGGCCAGTCGTCCATCAGGTGCGGAATGCCCGCATCCAGCAGGGTGACTGCATCGTTGAATTTGACCACCGCGCTACAGGGGCGACGGCGATAGTTGTCCTGCAGGCGCGCCCTGCGACACGCCGCGCAGTCGCAGCCAAAGACCGGGACCAGCTGGGCGCTTCCTGTTCCCGTTAACGTGATGGTCAGACTCATAACGCACCTCTACAGCGGTTTGGTGAATCGAAAATGGCTCTGCGTATATCCCTCACGAACGTAAAAGCGGTGGGCGTCCGTGCGCTTCACGCTGGTGGAGAGTTCGGTCAACTCCGCGCCCGCCTCTCGTGCTACGTCTTCCGCCCAGGCCAGCAGCTGGCTGCCAATCTTTAACCCGCGCGCCTGCGGCATCACCACCAGCTCCTGGATCTCGCCGATCCAGCGGGCGTGGTGCAGGTGAAACTGCATGTGCAGGCCGATCATGCCGACGACCTGTCCGTCCAGCTCGGCAAGCTGGTAGCGCATGTTGTGATCCTGAAGGTTGGCCAGAAATCCGGCGTGAAACGCCTGGTGATCGAACTCTGCCTGCTTCAGTTCACAGATCAGGGCGTAAACAATTTGTGCATCGTCGGTGGTGGCGGGGCGAAGCTGGCAGTCAGGCATGCTGTCTCTCCTTCTGGCGAATAAGCGATAAAAAGGTCTCGACTGACTGTAGCAAACTTCCGTCATTATTGAGGACATGACAGCCCGACGGAGTGTAGCGCGCCGCACGTTCCAGCCGCTGGTCGATCTCACGCGCATTTTCGCGCCCCCGGCTTTGCAGGCGGCTGCGCAGAATATCCGGAGAAACCTGCAAACAGACCGGCAGCAGCGCCGCTTCGTACCGGGCTTTTGCCTGCGGCAGATGCGCGCGCGAGCCGTTAACCAGCACGTCGAAGCCTGCGTGCAGCCAGAGGTCGATCTCGATGCCGACGCCGTAATAAAAGCCGTTCGCGTGCCAGCTCAGCGCCAGCAGATTTTGCCCGGCGCGGGTAAAAAACTCCTGCTCGCTCAGGGCGATATGGTTTTCACTGCCAGCGTTCGCCGCGCGGGTAATGTAGCGGTGCGCCACCAGCAGCTGTGAATGTTCCCGCTGCCGTAATGCCGACAGCAGGCTGTCTTTTCCCGAGCCGGACGGGCCCATTAACCAGATGAGTCTTCCCATCAGAACACCCTTTTTCCCTGACGCCAGACGTGGTCGATATGAACGTGCTCGCCCTTGCGGTGCGCCAGCACCAGGTCTGCCCGTTTGCCTTCGGCAATCTCACCGCGGTCGTGAAGGTTGAGCGCGCTGGCCGGGTTTTTCGTCACCAGTCGAATCGCCTGCGGCAGCGTAAAGCGGTTGTCCTCGTCGTCTGCAACGCGGAAGGCCGCGTCCAGCAGGCTGGCGGGGTAGTAGTCAGACGAGAGGATATCCAGCAGGCCGAGGGAAGCGAGTTTGCTTGCCGCCACGTTGCCGGAGTGCGAGCCGCCGCGCACGATGTTCGGCGCGCCCATCAGCACGTTCATACCGTGCTCACGGGAGGCTTCAGCCGCCTCGAACGTGGTGGGAAATTCGGCGATCACGCTACCAAGCTGGTGGGATTCCCGTACGTGATCGTGCGTGGCGTCGTCATGGCTGGCCAGCACAATGTTGCGGTCCCGACACATCGCGGCAATGGAGAGACGGTTCGGCTGCGACCATTGTGCCGCAAGCGCCAGCTGCTCTTCTTCGTAGCGCGCCATCTCCGCGTCGTTGAGCGAGTATTTGCCCTGATAGTATTCGCGATATTTTTCAATGTTGGCGAACTGGCGCTGTCCCGGGGAGTGATCCATCAGCGAAACCAGCGAGACCGGCTCGCGGCCGACCAGCTTTTCAAACAGCGGCAGGGTGGTGTGGTGCGGCAGCTCGCAGCGCAGGTGCAGGCGGTGCTCGGCGCGGTTGAGGCCGCGCTTTTGCGTCTCCTCCACGGCGTTGATCATCTTCTCCAGATTTTCCAGACGATCGCCGCCGTCGCGCACGTCGCCGATCGCCACCGCGTCCAGCACCGTGGTGATGCCGCTGGCGACCATCAGCGCGTCGTGGCTGCTCATCGCCGAATGGGCGGGCCAGTCCACCTTCGGGCGCGGGGTGAAGAATTTATCCAGATTATCGGTATGCAGCTCAATCAGCCCCGGCAGCAGCCAGCCGCCGTCGCCGTCCATCGCTTCAGGAGAACGGCTTTGGGTTTCGGCAAAGGCGCGGATGACGCCATCCTGGATTTCAACCGAACCCTTCACGACCTCATTTTCCAGCACCAGCCTGACATTATTGATAATCATGCGTTTGTCCCCATCGGGTGCAGCCTGTCCGCTACGCGATTGCGGACGGCGTCGTCGTGGAAGATCCCGACGATCGCCGCCCCGCGCGCTTTGGCCTGTTCGATCAGTGCTATCACCGCTGCGCTGTTTTTAGCGTCGAGCGAGGCGGTGGGTTCATCCAGCAGTAATATCGGATAGTCGACGATAAACCCGCGCGCGATATTCACGCGCTGCTGCTCGCCGCCGGAAAAGGTCGACGGGGCGAGGTGCCACAGGCGCTCCGGCACGTTGAGGCGCGTCAGCAGGCTGGCGGCCCTGGCGGCGCAGGTTTCGCGCGGCACGCCGAGATCCAGCAGGGGCTGCATCACCACATCCAGGGCGGAGATCCGCGGGATCACCCGCAGGAACTGGCTGACCCAGCCGATCGTTGAGCGGCGCACTTCCAGCACCTTGCGCGCCGGGGCCTGAACCAGATCGACCCACTCTTCGTTATGGCGAATATGGATGTGGCCTTCGTCCGGTAAATAGTTGGCGTACAGGGAGCGCAGCAGGGTCGATTTACCGCTGCCGGAGTGGCCGTGCAGCACCACGCATTCACCCTGACTCACCTCTAACGAGGCATTTTGCAGCACCGGCAGGCGCACGCCATTTTGCTGGTGGAGCACAAAGGTCTTACTGACATTTTCAACGTGGATCATGTTGGCCTCTTAATTCTGTAATACCGACGACACCAGCAGCTGGGTGTACGGATGATGCGGGTCGTCGAGCACGCGGTCGGTCAGCCCACTTTCCACCACCTGACCCTGCTTCATCACCAGCAGGCGGTCCGCCAGCAGGCGCGCAACGCCCAGATCGTGGGTGACAATCACCACCGCCAGGTTCAGCTCCACCACCAGGCCGCGCAGCAGGTCGAGCAGGCGGGCCTGCACGGAGACGTCCAGCCCGCCGGTGGGTTCATCCATAAACACCAGCTTTGGATGGGTGACCAGATTGCGGGCAATTTGCAAACGCTGCTGCATACCGCCGGAAAAGGTGGTTGGCAGGTCGTCAATGCGCGAGGCGGGGATCTCCACCTCCTCCAGCCAGTGCTGTGCGGTGGCGCGGATGTTGCCGTAGTGGCGCGCGCCGGTGGCCATCAGCCGTTCGCCGATATTGCCTCCCGCCGACACCTGACGGCGCAGGCCGTCCATCGGGTGCTGATGCACCACGCCCCACTCGGTGCGCAGCAGGCGCCGGCGCTCGGCCTCGCTTATGTCGTAGAGGGAGCGTCCCTGATACAGGATCTCGCCGTGTTGCGGCGTCAGGCGCGCGGAGATGGACTTCAGCAGGGTGGTTTTGCCGGAGCCGGACTCGCCGACAATGCCCAGCACTTCGCCCGGCCACAGCTCGAACGACACGTCGCTGAAGCCTTTTCCCGGCGCATAAAGGTGGGTCAGGTTATTAACCGAAAGCAGCGGTTTCATTGGCCGTTCGCCTCGCTCTGTTGGCGGCAGTAATCGGTGTCGGAGCAGACAAACATCCGTTTGCCCGTATCGTCCAGCACCACTTCATCAAGATAGCTGTGTTTGGATCCGCAGATGGCGCACGGCTCGTCCCACTCCTGCACCGTAAACGGGTGATCGTCGAAATCCAGGCTTTCGACACGCGTATACGGCGGCACGGCGTAGATGCGTTTTTCACGTCCGGCACCAAAGAGCTGCAGGGCAGGCATCATGTCCATCTTCGGGTTATCGAATTTTGGGATTGGCGACGGGTCCATGACGTAGCGCCCGTTGACCTTCACCGGGTAGGCGTAGGTGGTGGCGATATGGCCGAAGCGGGCGATGTCTTCATAAAGTTTGACCTGCATGATCCCGTACTCTTCCAGCGCGTGCATGGTGCGGGTCTCGGTTTCGCGCGGCTCGATAAAGCGCAGCGGCTCCGGGATCGGCACCTGGAAAATCAGAATCTGATCTTCCGTCAGCGGAGTCTCCGGAATGCGGTGGCGGGTCTGGATCAGCGTCGCGTCTTCGGTTTTTTCGGTGGTGTTGACGCCCGTCACGCGCTTAAAGAAGTTGCGGATCGACACAGCGTTGGTGGTATCGTCCGCGCCCTGGTCGATAACCTTCAGCACGTCCGCTTCGCCAATCACGCTGGCGGTGATCTGAATGCCGCCCGTGCCCCAGCCGTACGGCATCGGCATTTCACGGCCACCAAACGGCACCTGATAGCCGGGGATCGCCACTGCCTTAAGGATGGCGCGGCGGATCATGCGTTTAGTTTGCTCATCCAGATAGGCAAAGTTGTAGCCGCTTAAGTTAGCCATTGGCGCGCTCCCGTTGCAGGCGTTTCAGCAGTTCCAGTTCGGCCTGGAAATCGACGTAGTGCGGCAGCTTGAGGTGCGAGACAAAGCCTGCGGCCTCGACGTTGTCCGCGTGGGCCAGCACGAACTCTTCGTCCTGCGCCGGGCCGGCAATGTGCTCGCCGTAGTCCGGCGCCTGCAGGGCGCGGTCAACCAGCGCCATCGCCATCGCCTTGCGCTCGCCGAGGCCAAACACCAGCCCGTAGCCGCGGGTAAAATGCGGGTCTTCATTCTCTGGCGCGACGAAACCATTGACCATTTCGCACTCGGTCATCAGCAGTTCGCCGACGTTCACCGCAAAACCCAGCTCTTCCGGCACGATTTCGACGTCGAGATAGCCGCTGCGGATCTCTGCCGCGAACGGGTGGTTGCGCCCGTAGCCGCGCTGTGTGGAGTAGGCCAGCGCCAGCAGATACCCTTCGTCGCCGCGCATCAGCTGTTGCAGACGGGACGAGCGTGAGCACGGGTAGACCGGCGGCGTGCGGGTGACGTCGTCCGGCGTGGCGCCAGTGTCTTCTTCCGCTTTCGCCAGCCCCTGGTTTGCCAGCAGGCTGAAGACGTGCGGAGACGGTTCCTGTTCGACGTCTGAAGTGCTGAGCGTTGGGGCTTCGCCGTTCGCCAGCAGCGTGAAGTCCAGCAGACGATGGGTGTAGTCGTAAGTCGGGCCAAGCAGCTGGCCGCCGGGAATGTCTTTATAAACGGCAGAGATTCTGCGCTCCAGGCGCATTTCCGCCGTGTTCACCGGCTCGCTGACTGCCAGACGTGGAACGGTGGTGCGCCAGGCGCGCAGCAGGAAGATGGCTTCCACGTTATCGCCGCTGGCCTGCTTCAGCGCCAGCGCTGCAAGCTCGCGGTCAGCAACGCCGCCCTCGGTCATCACGCGGTCAACCGCGAGGTTAAGCTGTTGCTCAATCTGGGCGACGCTCAGCTCGGGAAGCTGTTCATCGCCCCGGCGTCTGTGCTCCTGTAAGGCATGAGCGGCGGCGATCGCCTTTTCGCCTCCTTTGACGGCTACGTACATCAGCACACCTCCACGTGGGTAGTCCGCGGGATTGCCAGCAGGCGCTCGCCGCAGGTCAGGATCAGGTCAATGCCGAGCGGGAACGGGTGCGGGCGCTCGGTCAGCTCATGGATGATGCACTCCGGCAGCTGGGGCGCGACCATCCGCTCGTCGGCGATGCCTGCGCCCGTCAGGCGAAGCATGCGGCCACCGCTCAGGCTGGAGACCTGCAAAATCAGCGTGGCGCTGGTTTCCGGTGCGACGGCGCTGCCTTCGCTAAGGGCGTTAAGCTGTTCATGGCTGATTTGCTCGTCGGCCACGGCAAAGACCGCCTGCTGGGGCTGATCGACCAGCGGCGCGCTGGTGTGAAAGCGCAGGTTCTGGCTGGCGATATCGTTCAGCAATGCGCCTGACAGCCATACCGGGGTGTCGTTGTCCGCCAGCGTCAGCAGCACGCTGGTGGAGGCGAGGTTCAGCGGCAGCCAGCCCTGCGAGAGCTGGTGCAGCGAGACGATCACGCCGGGCTCGCTCATGGCCTTCAGCAGGCGACGGAAACTCTGTTGGGCATCCTGGACGGCCAGGGTAAAAGCAGGTTGAAGCGTCATGCGTTGTCTCCGCGAACGAGCGTAAAGAAGTCGACCCGGCTGGTGTTCACTTCGGCCTGACGCGCGGCAAGGCGTGCGGCGCGGTCGGCTTCCAGCGGGGCAATAAGGGTTTCCATTAACGTCTGGAAATGCGGGTGTTCCTGTAAAAGCGCGTCGATCACCGCGCAGCGCTCGGCGTGCGTTTTGTCTCGCCCAAGTACGTAGCTATAACCCAGCGTGCCGCTGTTAAGGCGGATAGCCGCGCGGGTGAGGGTGGCATCGCCGGCGAAGAAGCGCTCGCCGGTGCCGCCCATGCGTGCCTGGATTTGCACCAGGCCGATCTCCGGCGCGCGGATCGTGTCGTAGTCCGGCATCAGGCCGAGTGCGTTCATGCGGGCGGCCAGCGCAGCAGGCTGGCTATGGGACAGCACGCGCATCCAGCGCTGTCGGGTGGAGGTGTCGAAGTGCATTCAGTGCTCCATGGTGAATTCAATCATGTCGGCGCGGGTCAGGCTGACGGAGTATTCCGTCGCGTTGATCTCGCCGTCACGGTGGTTGAGGGTGCGCACGCAGAGCAGCGGAGCCATATTGGGGATCTCCAGCACCTTGCTCTCTTTCGCCTGTGCACGGCGGGCGCTGATGCGCGTCTGGGTGCGTTTGAGCGCGATACCCGTCGCGTCCTGAAGGAAATCATGCAGGGAACCGCTGGCGAAATGTTGCAGCACTGGCCAGAGGGCCAGGTCCGCGAAGTAGTGGTCGATCTGGCAGACCGCCACGCCGTTGACCCGGCGCAACGTACGCAGGTGTACGACGTTGTCACCCTCCTGAATCCCGAGCGCATCCGCCACGTGATGGGAGGCCGGGCGCAGAACCGAGAGCAGCTTTTCGCTGGTTGGATGGCTACCCTGATCCAGCAGATTCTGGCTAAAACGCGCCTGGGCGTTGAGCGGGTAGTCAAACGGGCGCATCAGCACCAGCACGCCAACGCCCTGACGGCGCTGGACCCAGCCGCGCTCCACCAGCTGGTCAATGGCGCGGCGCAGGGTGTGGCGGTTCACTTCGTAGCGGTCGGCAAGCTGCTGCTCGGCGGGCAGGTAGTCACCGCAGCGGTAATGCGTGCGCAGCTCCACTTCGAGCCTGGCCGCAATCTCTTGCCAGCGGGTAGGGTAACTGGTCGGATGTCTGGATAAGTGCATACCAATCAAAGCCTCGCTAATCAGATGAAGTGCTTACGCAAGCGTTGAGAGAGGAAATCCAGCAGGCTGACGGTGACGATGATAAGCACCATCAGGGCGCAGGTTTGCTGGAACTGGAAACCGCGAATCGCTTCCCACAGGGTGACGCCAATCCCGCCTGCGCCCACCATACCGACCACGGTGGCGGAGCGAACGTTGGACTCGAAGCGGTACAGGGAGTAGGAGATCAGCAGCGGCATCACCTGCGGCAGGACGCCGTAGAGGATCTCTTCGATTTTGTTGGCGCCCGTTGCGCGGATGCCTTCGACCGGGCCGGGCTCGATGGCTTCGACCGCTTCCGAGAGCAGCTTGGAGAGCACGCCGGTGGTGTGGATGAACAGTGCCATCACGCCGGCGAACGGACCCAGGCCAACGGCGACCACAAATAGCATCGCAAAGACCATTTCGTTGATGGCGCGACAGGCGTCCATCAGGCGACGCATCGGCTGGTAAACCCACCACGGTACGATGTTTTCGGCGCTCATCAGGCCGAACGGAATGGAGAGAACGACGGCGAGGGCGGTGCCCCAGACGGCGATTTGCAGGGTGATGGCCATTTCGCTGAGGTAGTCCTGCCACTGGCTGAAATCCGGCGGGAAGAAGTCGGCGGCGAAGGTCGCCATGTTGCCGGAATCTTTGAAGAGCAGCAGCGGATCCATCTCCGCGCCCTTCCAGGAGATAACGAGTACCGCCAGCAGGATGGCCCAGCTTATGAGCGAGAACCAGCTGCGCTTCGGCGGCGGGAGGGTGATGGTTTGCATGTTGGCTCCTTAATCTGTTCCCCCTCTCCCCCAAGGGAGAGGGGACTTGTGTTACTGCACCGCTTTATTCACGCTCGTCATCGCACCCAGCGCGGCGGTCAGGCGGTCGAGGTCTTCCAGCTGGGCCTGAATTTCAGAGACTTTGCTGGTCTTCTCCTCTTCCTTCAGCCCTTTGTTGTCCTTCACGGCCTGCATCTGCTTAAACAGCGCCAACTGGCGAATCGGGACCAGCTGCAGATCGCTGGACGCGCGGAACGGTGCCCAGCCCAGACGTTCCAGAACCGCTTTCTCTTCCGGTGTTTTGCCGTAGTTCATAAAGAAGTCGTAGACCTTGTCCTTGGTGCTTTCGGAGAGATTTTTGCGCCAGACGATCGGGTCGCCGGGGATCAGCGGGGATTTCCAGATGACCTTCAGCTCTTTCAGCTTGTCAGGCGCGGAAATTTTCAGCTTGTCGAGGTTTTCGGTGTTGTTGGTGGCAACGTCCACCTGCTTGTTCGCCACGGCCAGCGCGTTGGTTTCGTGGCTGGCGTTGACGGTGCGCTTAAAGTCGCTGGCGGAGATGTTGTTTTTCGCGAAGACGTAGTAGCCAGGGACGAGGAAGCCGGAGGTGGAGTTCGGATCGCCGTTACCAAAGGTCAGATCTTTGCGTTTGGCGATCATGTCGTTGAGGTTGTTGATCGGGCTGTCTTTGTTGACGATCAGCACGCTCCAGTATCCTGGAGAACCATCTGCCGCAACGGTCTGGGCAAAGACCTGACCGTTGGCGCGGTCCACCGCTTCCATGGCGGAAAGGTTGCCGTACCAGGCGATGTCCACTTTGTTGAAGCGCATCCCCTGGATGATGCCCGCGTAGTCCGGGGCGAAGAAGGCGTTCACTTTGATCCCCAGTTTGGTTTCCATATCTTTCAGGAACGGTTCCCACTGCGGCTTCAGGTTTTGCTGTGATTCCGTTGAAATGATGCCAAAGTTCAATGCTTTTTCCTGCTCTTCGGCGTACGCCGGGCTTAACAGGGTGCTGATGCTGAACATGCTGGTGAAGGCCAGCGCGGCAACGGCTTTGTAGTTCATTTCCATTCCTCGTTATCGGGGCGTTAAGCAGCCTGCGCGCGTTCTTCGACGCGGTTTACGCTGCGGTAGAGATGGTCAAAACGTTCGTTATCAAACAGATGGCTGGCGCCATCGAAGAACACGTGGCCCTGACGCAGGGCGACAATGCGCTCGCAGTAGCGCAGGGCGTAATCCACCTGATGCAGCGTCACCACCACGGTGATGCCGTCGTTCTGGTTGATGTCGCGCAGGGTTTCCATCACGATGCGGGCTGACTCCGGATCCAACGAGGCGATGGGCTCATCGGCCAGAATGATTTTGGCTTTCTGCATCAGGGCGCGGGCGATAGCGACGCGCTGCTGCTGCCCGCCGGACAGCGTGGACACGCGCTGGTGGGCGAAGTGCGCCATGCCGACGCGGGTCAGCGCCTGTAAGGCTTCCTGCTTCTGTGATGGGGAGAACCAGCGCAGGCAGGTGCGCCAGAACGGGGTGCTGCCGAGCGCGCCAATCAGCACGTTCTCCAGCACCGTCAGGCGGTTCACCAGGTTGAACTGCTGAAAGATGTAGCCCGTCCGGGCGCGGCTTTTGCGAATATCGCTCGCCAGACGGCCCGCATGCTGCACGGTGTTACCCAGCAGCTCGACGCGGCTTTCCGGCGTTTTATCGCAGGTAATAAGGCCGCTTAAGTGACGCAGAAGGGTGGATTTTCCTGAACCGGACGGCCCCAGCAGCGCCACCATTTCGCCCTGCTGGACGGTCAGATCAACGGCATGCAGCGCCTTGTTGTGATTGAAGGTCTTGCTCAGTTTCTCGACGCGGATGACAGTGTGCATGTGCTGGGCCTCACGATAAATGTGGCCTCATGCTGGCGCATCAATATGACATTTGGGTTAAGTGCAGGTTGCGGGAGTTTGAAGAGTTGAGGGGAGTTTGATGACAGGCGGAGGCAGACCGCCCACCGCCCGAAAATTAGTGCTGCTGCTTAACGACGTTAATCATCCACGGCACGCCGTACTTGTCGGTGACCTTACCGAAGCCGTGCGCCCAGAAGGTTTCCTGCCAGGCCATGTCGATATTCCCGCCATCGGCAAGGTTGTCGAACCAGCGCTTGCCTTCTGACACATCCTGCGTGTCGAGCACCAGCGTGAAGCCCGCGTACTGTGCGCTGCTGCCCGGCGGCAGCCCGTCGCTCATCATGATATCGCTGCCCGCAATGCGAACGTTGGAGTGAGCGATAGCCGAATCCGGAAACTGCATGCCGGACGGACAGCCTTCTTCGCTGTTATCGCTTTTTGGCATTTCGCCGAAGGTGATTTTATAGAGGAGTTCTGCGCCGACGGCCTGCTGATAGAAGGCGGTAGCCTCTGCACAGTTGCCGGCAAAAGAGATGTAGGGACTTAACGGCATAATCTTTACCTCACGTAAGAAAAGCCCGTTAAGTGTAGTTCCCGAAAGCCCGGTAAGCGAAGCGCTACCGGGCGGGTTAAATCAGTTCTTTTTCACGAACTCAGATTTCAGTTTCATCGGACCGAAGCCGTCAATTTTGCAATCGATATTATGATCGCCTTCCACCAGACGGATATTCTTCACTTTGGTGCCGATCTTCAGCATGGAAGAGCTGCCTTTCACCTTAAGATCTTTCACCACGGTGACGCTGTCGCCATCCGCCAGCAGATTACCGTTGGCATCTTTGACGACCAGCGCATCAGCGTCCTGCGCTGGCTCGGCATCATTCCATTCGTGTGCACATTCCGGGCAGATGAACATGCCATTATCTTCGTATGTGTATTCAGAATTGCATTGTGGGCAGTGTGGGAGTTGCATGTCGGTATCCTCAAAAGTGTTAACGCGCTGGAAAGTGCCAGCTAAATGACGGCAGAGTGCCGAAAAAGGCGGCAAGTATAACGCAAATCCACACTTTTGTCGGTGCTATTGTGAATTTAAAAAACGCAGAAAATGTGTTGCGAGTGACACTTACTGTCAGTCAGCTAAGCGATGCTAACGTCATTAACACGGTGGAAAGAGAAGTCGCTAAATATATCGAATATTTTATTGCGGCAAATTGCTACGCACCTTCATTTCGGATAAGGTGAAGCAACGCATTGTTATTTATCTTCGAACTTTACTGCCATGCATTTCTTATGTTGGCGGCCTATCCCTCTCTTTTTAGGTGGGTAAATAATGATGATATATCCTGAAGCTTCTTAAAATGGGCCAGGCTTTTTATCTTTTGGCTTTCAGGCCTTGAGGAGAGCTTTACACGCCATGCAGGGATAGCCATTTATTTCTGATTATCTTCAATTAGTTATATTTTGGTGAACATGTTTTCCACACGTGATCATATAAGCCTGAACATCATAATTAATACAAGTGGCTTAATAAAAGTAATAAATTTGCGTTAAGGAAAGGCTTTTATCATGCACACACAGACCATTTTTGAATTAAGTCAGGAAGCTGAGCGTTTGTTACAGCTTGCCCTGCAAAATCTCGATACCCTGAAATCAATGCCGACAGCGAAGCTGGAGAGCACGACGGCTGCTATTACAGGTGAAAAGAACAACGTGCTGCCTTTGCATTTTAGTGCGCGCGGCGTCGAAGCGCAGCAGGCAACGCTGAATAATGAATTACGCAAAATAACACGTCTGGAAATGGTTCTGGCTATCGTTGGCACGATGAAAGCGGGGAAATCGACCACCATTAATGCCATTGTGGGTACCGAAGTGTTGCCGAACCGCAACCGCCCAATGACGGCGCTGCCTACGTTGATCCGTCATACGCCAGGCCAGAAAGAGCCGGTGCTCCACTTCTCACATGTCTCTCCTATTGATGATTTGATTCACCTGCTGCAGAAAAAGCTTGGCGATTACGATCGCGGCAAGCTGGCTCTGCAACTGGAAATTGATAAGGACATGAATACGCTGCTGGAGCGTATTGAGAAAGGCGAGGCCTTTGAAAAGCATCATCTCGGGGCGCAGCCAATATTTCATTGCCTGAAAAGTCTCAATGACCTGGTGAGGCTCTCCCAGGCGCTGGGCGTGGCGTTTCCGTTCTCTGAATACGCGGCCATCGAACATATTCCGGTGATTGAAGTGGAGTTCGTGCATCTTGCGGGTCTGGATGCGCACCTCGGGCAGCTGACGCTGCTCGATACCCCCGGCCCCAATGAGGCCGGACAACCGCATCTGCAAAAAATGCTTAGCGAACAGCTAGCCCGCGCGTCGGCGGTGCTGGCGGTGATGGATTATACCCAGCTTAAATCTATTTCTGATGAAGAGGTCCGTCAGGCTATTTCGGTTGCGGGGAAATCAGTGCCTCTGTATGCGCTGGTGAATAAATTCGACCAGAAGGATCGCAATAGCGACGATGAAGAGCAGGTCAGGGCGATGATCTCCGGTACCTTAATGAAAGGCACTATTTCGCCTGGCCAGATCTACCCTGTTTCCTCTATGTGGGCGTATCTGGCAAACCGCGCCCGCAACGAGATGAATGCCCGTGGACGCCTGCCGGATCATCAGGAGCAGCCCTGGGTGCAGGATTTTGCCGAAGCCGCACTCGGACGCCGCTGGCGTTCGGCGGACCTGGACGATATAAACCATATCCGTCACGCAGCCGATTTGCTCTGGGAAGATTCGCTGTTTGAACAGCCGATACGCAAACTGATTTACGCCGCCTATGCCAATGCCTCGCTATTCGCGCTGCGCTCGGCCTCGCATAAGCTGCTCAACTACGCGCAAAATGCCCGGGAGTATCTCGACTTCCGCTATCAGGGGCTGACGGTGGCCTTTGAGGGGCTGGAACTGAACATCGCGCGTCTTGAAGAGGATATGGCGCTGCTGCAGACGCGCCAGAGCGCGGTGAGCGATGAGGTGAAACATGAAGTTGACCAGGCGCTGAACGCGACCGCGGACTTTATGGAGGCCGAAAAATCGGCGCTTCACCAGGCAGTGGGCCATGTATTCAGCCCTCAAAATATTCTTGATTTGGCAGGTATTGAGCGGCTGAATCGCCGCAGTGACAAACTGCAAGAGCGGGAACCGCTGGTTCTGGATGATGAAGGTCAGGCGCAGATCGTCCTGAGTAAAATTCGCTCCTCCTGTGAACTCATCATGCTGGATGCGCAGGCAAAAATCGCCCGGGAGCTGGCGTTACGCTTCGATCAGCTGGAATCTACGCTGGCGCGCTCGCTGAATGACGCTATCCGCCCCATTGAAACGCGTATAAAAGAGCATCTGAGCCATGCCGGCTTCCGGGCGCGGATCAGCTTCCCGGCTTTTCAGGCAAACCAGCTTGACTTCAATACGCGTGCACTGTTTAACGATGCCATTGCACAGGATAACCGCCCGGCAGGTCAACTTTCCGCCGGGAGCAGTATGCGTGAAACCGTTTCGCGTTGGCTCAATAATCCGGGCTGGGGCTGGGATGAGTACGTGGTCACGCGCACGCACTATGTTATCGACATTGCGCAACTGCATGACAAATTTAAGCAACATATTGATCAGTTTTGTGAACAAATACGTAAAGCTTTGTCCGCGCAGGTCGATGTCTCTGTTACGGCCGGAATGGCGACGTTCTTTGCAGAATTTTCGTTATGCCTGACCGGGTTACAGGAAAGCTTGCGTGATAGCCTCGCAGTGCGTCAACAAAATGAGCATTCAACCCGAGCGCTCAGCCAGCTGTTGAAGCAAAGCATTACGACTGCGACGTGGATTCAGGAAGATACCCGACTGTTACGCGATGACATTCAAACTCTATTCGCAGCAGAGCAACCATGACAACACAGCTACTGGACGGTCCCGGGCGGACGCTGGAGTGTATTCATCCCAGGTTTATGGTCGATCTTGTGCAGGGCGTGGACGCGGCGCGCCATCCCCATCTGGGGCCGCAGCAGCTGCAGTTTCGTGAACGTTTGACTCAGGAGATCATGACGCATACCCGGCTACGGCCCTGGGCGATGGCGGGAATGCTTAACGAGAACGCGGCCCTGCGCCTGGGGCTGGCGGAAAAACTCGCCGGCATGTTGGATCCAGGCCATCTTGCGCTGACGCTGATGGCCGATAAACTGACTGCACTGTGCCAGCAGGCTCACCTGCGCGCTCAGCCATCTCCCGGCCTGCTTGAACAGTATGCGGAGCTCTCCTCTCATTTTACCCAACGTGCCGCCTATAAAGAAAAGGCGCTGACCCAGCGTGGACTGACGGTACAGGCGGGCGAGCACAGTGAACAAATTTTCACCCGCTGGCGAGCCGGTCACTATGATGGCTGGTCTTTAGCCGGGCGCTGCTTCATTGTTCTGGAAGAGCTGCGCTGGGGAGCATTTGGCGATGCCTGCCGTCTGGCGAACAACGATGTGTCGGCAATGCTCAAGGATAATTTACGCAGCATGGCCGCCAACTACCTCGCGCAGGGCATCAATGCGTCTCCCACGACGCGCCATTTCTATCATCAATGGCTGACCACACCCGCTTCGGCGGGTTTAATCGATCACAAAGACATGCTGGGCTGGCTGGGCGACTGGTGTCAGGCGGATATACACCCGGTGAGTTGGTCAGTGACGCAAAACTGGCAGACCGTCGCGCTGGGTATGCCGAGGCTGTGTTCGGCAAAACGGCTGGTGGATGCAATGGTGGAAGAGATTTTTGGTTGAACCCCTCATCCTGACCCTCTCCCCCCAGGGGAGAGAGGATGGCTGGCGCGGTGTGTTAGTGATTCATTTCTATCGGTTTCGGTTCAGGCGGGATCTCTTGCACATTTCCGTAGCGTTTCGCGTATAGCGCCGTGATGATGGGCACCAGGATTGCGGTGACAATCACGCTGGCGGCAACCAGTGCCGTCGCGGACGCGGCCACCGGTTCGAAGGCCGGGTTAATCTGGGCGATAATAACCGGATTTGCAACGGCAGCGCCTGCGGCTGAAGAGGCGGCGACGCCCGCCGTGCCGTTTCCTCCCCCGATGACGCGGTCAGCAATGATCAGCGGAATACCGGTGATGATGATAACCGCGACACCCAGCACAATCCCCAGCAGTCCCGTATCAAGAATCACGTTCAGGTTGATGGTGTTACCCAGCGCAAAGCCAAAGAATGGGATCAGCACCGGCGTGGCTTTGCTGAAGAAATCACGCAGATCGTGATCCAGATTGCCCAGCGCGAAGCCGATCAGGAATGGCAGGATCGCGCCGACAAAATGATGGGGCTCAAAAGAAGCCAGGCCAGCGGACCCCAGGATCAACATCGTCATGAGCGGGCCGGACTCCAGAGACATCAAAACAAACGCGCCGGACTCCTCTTTCGTTCCGTACTGGTTCATCAGGCTGGCATACAGCCCGCCGTTGGTCATGTCCATCGCCGAGACAATCGCCAGGACGGATAACCCGGCGAAGAAACCGGTCTGAATTCCATTTTCAGGAATGAACATCGCGCATATCATTGCGACCACCCAGGCAACCGCTATTTTGGTTATCACCAGCGTTCCGGATTTGCGTAATACGGTACCGGTTGCCCGCAAATTAATGGATGCGCCGATACAAAAGAACCAGACCGCCAGGATGGGAACGGTACCCGTAATCATCCCCTTTGTGAAACCACCAAAATAAGCCCCGGTTTCAGGTGCTAATGTATTCAGAATAGCACCGAGAACCAGCGGCACCAGCATCATACCACCCGGTATGCGTTCTATCGTGGCTTTAATCTTCATCTCTAACCCTCACAATTTCGCCTCTCATGGTGAGCGGCAGGTGCGAATAAAAAAATCAATAAATTCAATTTGATGAAGGGTGCTCTTGATGATTGGTTTGTGATAACCCTGCACCGAAATTCAGTTAGCGCTCTCGTTTCCTCTCGTCAGAAAACATGCGTCGCTATGTTTCAGGAATTATCATGCGATCGATGGAATATTGATTCAATGAAAATAAAACGGTGTTTTAGTTATCTTCATCACATATTGAATGTAAACTTTACGGCGCGTTGTGAGAGCTGAAAATTTATGTAAATCTCTTGTAAAAAATATGGCTTTTTATTCTGTTGGGAAAAGAAAAAGGATGAGGCCGAAAATGGGGGCTCTGGAAGGTTGAGAAAGTACTTATTTGCGGTAGTTGACAAAAACTGTCTTCACCTGACGCAGTATAAATATATGTGTGAAGTTGATCACAAATATAAACGCTGGTAGGGTAAAAAGGTCATTAACTGCCCAGACAGGCGTCAACAGGTTCGGTTGTATCGACGGAAAACGTCAATGTAAGTAAACCTGCTACGCTTGAAGATGGAGGTTCGCATGGAGCGGATCTCGGGTTCACAGAGTGCGAGTTGGCTGTGGAACGGACAGGGCTAAGTCTACGAGGAAAGCTATGCTAAGAAGGAAAAAGGTTAAACCCATTACGCTTCGCGACGTCACCATTATTGATGACGCTAAACTGCGTAAAGCGATCACCGCCGCCTCGCTCGGTAATGCGATGGAATGGTTCGATTTCGGTGTCTACGGCTTTGTTGCCTATGCATTAGGTAAAGTGTTCTTCCCCGGTGCTGACCCAAGCCTGCAGATGATTGCCGCGCTGGGTACATTCTCCGTTCCTTTCCTGATCCGCCCGCTGGGTGGTCTGTTCTTCGGTATGCTCGGTGACAAATACGGTCGCCAGAAAATACTCGCTATCACCATTGTCATTATGTCGATCAGTACGTTCTGTATCGGCCTAATACCGTCCTATGCCACGATCGGCATCTGGGCACCTATTCTGCTGTTGCTCTGTAAGATGGCGCAGGGCTTCTCCGTCGGGGGCGAGTATACCGGGGCGTCGATCTTCGTCGCGGAGTATTCTCCTGACCGTAAGCGCGGCTTTATGGGCAGCTGGCTGGACTTCGGTTCGATTGCCGGGTTCGTGATGGGCGCGGGCGTCGTGGTTCTGATTTCAACCGTGGTCGGTGAGGAGAACTTCCTCGACTGGGGCTGGCGTATTCCGTTCTTTATCGCGCTCCCGCTGGGTATTATCGGTCTTTATCTGCGACATGCGCTGGAAGAGACACCTGCGTTCCAGCAGCACGTTGAGAAACTGGAGCAGGGCGACCGCGAAGGGCTGCAGGACGGCCCGAAAGTGTCCTTTAAAGAGATCGCGACAAAGCACTGGCGCAGCCTGCTGACCTGTATTGGTCTGGTGATTTCCACCAACGTCACTTACTACATGCTGCTGACCTACATGCCGAGCTATCTGTCGCATAACCTGCACTACTCGGAAGATCACGGCGTGCTGATTATTATCGCCATCATGGTGGGTATGCTGTTTGTACAGCCGATTATGGGTCTGCTGAGTGACCGCTTTGGCCGTCGACCGTTTATCATCCTGGGTAGCGTAGCGCTGTTCGCGCTGGCGATCCCGGCGTTTATTCTGATCAACAGTAACGTGCTGGGTCTGATTTTCGCGGGTCTGCTGATGCTGGCGGTGATCCTGAACTGCTTTATCGGGGTGATGGCATCCACATTACCTGCGATGTTCCCGACGCACATTCGTTATAGTGCGCTGGCGGCGGCGTTCAACATCTCCGTTCTGATTGCCGGCCTGACGCCTACGCTTGCCGCCTCTCTGGTGGAAAGCACGCAGAACCTGATGATGCCAGCCTACTACCTGATGGTTATTGCGGTAGTCGGCCTGGCGACCGGCCTGACCATGAAGGAGACGGCGAACCGTCCTCTGAAAGGGGCGACGCCTGCGGCATCTGATATTCAGGAAGCGAAAGAAATCCTGCGCGAGCACTACGATAACGTTGAGCAGAAAATTGAGGATATCGACGCAGAGATTGAAGAGCTGCAGAAGAAACGCTCCCGTCTTGTTGATCAACATCCACGCATTAACGAGTAATAAAGAAACCCGCCAACGGCGGGTTTTCTTTTATTAGCATCCGGCGGCGATGTAGTCGCCGTTGGCGCTAATGGGGATGACGGTCAGGAACAGGACGGTCGCGAACAGGATCAGGATGATACCTCCGGCAATTTTAACTGCCGGCACCAGCCACCTGAACGCGCTATCTCCCCCGAACCATGCCACTGTGCGTTCACGGGCATAACGAACTGCCAGTGATAGCCCCATAATAGCGAGTGCCGTTCCTAAAGACATGGTCATAACGGCCGCCATTCCCCAGGTGACAATGCCCAGCGCGTTCGAAAACATCAGAATCATGATTGCACCGCTGCACGGACGTGCGCCAATCGCCAGAATGACGCCCAGACGCGTTTTCCAGTCACCTTGTGTCAGATCTGCGCCCACGCCGTGATGACCACAGCCACAGTGTTCATCGTGCTGATGAAGGGGAGTGATGGCTGAGATCCTCATTCTTTGAGGCCGCAGGCTTTTCAGCGCCTGGTAAATGATGAAAGCACCAAATGCGCCAATCAGCACGGCGCTTATCTTCTCGACATACCAGCGGCTGGTGCTGATATCCCCTGACGCGAGGTTAAATCCTACTGCCAGAATAAAGACAAACAGAATGGCGCTGACGCCCTGCATCAGGCTGCCAAGAAAGGGAACGGTGCGTGCAGCCAGTTCGCTCTCCTTATTTGTGCTCAGGTAGGTTGTCACGATGAACTTCCCGTGCCCCGGCCCGATGGCGTGAAGGACGCCATAAAAGAAAGCGCCTGTTAAGAGCCATAATCCACCGCTGTACTGATTGTTATTAAGCTGCAGGAGATACATCACCAGATAACGGTGCAGCGTAATCTGCGTGGCAAGGCACCACTGGATAAAGGCGTTCCAGTGCGCATGCAGCGTAAAAGCGGCGAAGAGGATGGTCAGCAGCATCAATCCGGCCGTAGGGAGGCGCCAGTCGCGAGGCAGGCGTTGTGTATTCATCAGGGGGAGCTCTGCGGAGAAGAATATTTGCCGCTAGTATAGTTGATCTTCTCTTTCAGTTCGCAGGATCGCATCAGGATCTTGCTGTAATTGTGGATAAGTCTGTGCGTAAAAGGGTATAAGGCGGGGTTTTGCTGGGGAATGCAGCAGTCAGTCATTTTTTTGCAACTTTTCTGTTGCGGGCTGCGGAGAACTCCCTATAATGCGCCTCCATCGACACGGCGGATGTGAATCACTTCACAGCTAACCCGGTCGGTTGAAGAGAAAAAATCCTGAAATAACGGGTTGACTCTGAAAGAGGAAAGCGTAATATACGCCACCTCGCAACGATGATCGAAAGCCGCGTTGCACTGCTCTTTAACAATTT